>JADFPK010000216.1 GCA_022562375.1 Pseudomonadota bacterium | reverse complement strand
TCCGCCGCCCATTCTTAAGCGCCTTTCCGCAAGGGCTCGACAGTAGCTTTCCGCCGACGGGCGCCAAGGTCGGCGGCGTCGAGGTTCGTGCCGCCCGGCACGGCGCGCGCATGGGGGGGCGCATGGGGGGATCGATGAACCTGCGCGACAGAATCGGCGTCGACCTGGGTGGGCGAATGAAACTGGAAGACGGCCTGGAATGGGCCGCCGCCAATCAGTTCTACTATGTCGACGTCTGCGTCGATAACGCCCCCAACGCCCTTGATTCGTTCCCCGCCGAGCGGCTGCGCGGCATCCGCGCGCGGTTGGAGGCCTCCGGTCTCCATCTCGGCCTGCACACCCTTTCGGGAGTCAACGTCGCCGAAACCTCCCCGTACCTCGCCGACGCCGCCGACGCCTATCTGAGGGCCTATATGGACCTTTCCGTCCGCCTCGGCGCGCAATGGATCGTCGTCCACGCCGGATTTCATTTCACCTCCGACGTGGAAGCGCGCATGACGGCCGGCCGCGCGCGCCTGGAACGGGCGACCGAGTATGCCGAAAAGGTCGGCGCCACCCTGCTGCTGGAAAACATGAACCGCGAGCCCGACGACGCCGAGGTCCATTACCTGGCCCACACCGTGGAGGAGTGCCGATACTATTTCGACGCCATCCCCTCGCCCCGCCTCGGCTGGTCGTTCACCGTCAACCATGCCCATTTGGTCGCCGAGGGCATCGACGGTTTCATCGACGCCTTCGGCCTCGGGCGCTGCGGCGAGGTGCGGCTGGCCGACAACAAGGGGGATAAGGAAGAACACCTGAAGCCGGGCCAGGGAAACATCGACTTCGCGAAGTTGTTCGACGCCATAGAGGGGGCCGGCTACCGCGGCCATTACATGAATGCGTTCGGCTCCCTTGACGACATGAAGGAGGGCCGGGAACATATGATCAGGGAGTTCGAATCCGGATGAGGCGACGCAATCGGGTGAGACCGCCGGTTTGCGCCGGCCCGCCCCGCAGACGCCGGATCGATGGATCGAGCGGCGGGACGGGCTCCTCGAGCACGCACAGCAACCTATCTTGACGGGGGGGCGCCATGGGCACCGAGCCGAAATCTAAAACCGAGCGCACACGGGCGGAGGCGGCCCGACTGGCCGAGCAGATCGGCGAGGAGACACGGCGCCAGGAACTGGCCGACCCGGACGAGGGGCTGCCCCGCCTCGACCGCGCCGTCAACAAGACCGTCGAGATTTTGGGCGCCGGCGTCCTATGCACCATCGTCGGGGTCATTTTCGTCAATGCGTTCGGACGGTATGCGTTCAACGTCCACCTCATCTGGGCCGAGGAGTTGGTGCAGCTTCTCATGCCGTGGCTGGCGATGACCGGCCTGTTCCTTGCCATCCGCAGGGGGACGATGATCCGGATCGAGTATTTCTTCGACAAATTTCCCCGTTCCGGGCGGCGCATTCTCGCACCCGCCGGGTTCATCTGGTGCGTCGGGATACTGATATTCCTGGGGACGATCTCGGCCGAACACGTTCGCCTTTTCGGCGCCGACCTGACCGTCTATATGCAGGCGCCGAAAGGCGCCTCTACCGTCGCGCTGGTCATCGGCGGGTTCGGCGGCGCCATGGCCTTTCTGGCCATTTTGATCCGCGATCTACTCCGCGAGCGCACGGGGACGAATCGATGATCGGCGCCATGATCTCCATCGCTCTCCTTGTGGTTCTCCTCGTCCTGCGGGTGCCGATGTTGATATCGATCGCCTCCGCGGTCATCCTGAACTTCTACTTCTCCGGCGCCTGGGCGCTGACCCTGCCGCAGACGATGATCTCGGGGATGACCCGTTTCGTCCTCATCGCCCTGCCGCTGTTCGTGCTGGCGGGAGGGTTGATGAACGCCGGCGGCATCTCGGCGCGTCTGTTCAATTTCGCCCGCGCCATCGTCGGGCCGCTGCGCGGCGGCCTCGCCCACGTCAACGTCGTGACCAGCATGTTCTTCGGCGGCATGATCGGCTCGTCGACGGCGGACCTGGCCGGCACCGGGTCGATCGTCATCCCGGCGATGAAGGCGAACGGCTACCCGGCCGACTTCTCGGCGGCGGTGACGGCGTCGTCGTCCGGCATCGGTCCGCTGATCCCGCCGAGCTCGCCGATGATCCTCTACTCGGCGGTGACCGGCGTCTCCCTCGGCGCGCTCTTCCTGGCCGGGCTCATTCCCGGCATCCTGCTCGGCCTCAGCCAGATGCTGATCATCGCCTATCTGGCGCGGCGGCACGGCTGGAAACCATATTCCCCCTTCGCCATATCCGAGATCGTTCGCGCCGGACGACGCGCCATCCTCTCCTTCGGGATGCCGATCATCATCGTCGGCGGCCTGGTGATCGGGGTGTTCACGCCGACCGAGGCGGGCGCCTTCGCGGTGGTCTACGCCCTCGTCCTTTCGATGTTCATCTACCGCAGGCTGACGTTCCGGGAGCTCTACCGGGTGCTGGTCAACGCCGTGCAACTGACCGGCGAACTGCTCATCATCGTCAGCCTGTCGTTCGCCCTGGGGGCGGGGCTGACCAACGCCCACGTGCCCGAGGCGCTGGTCGTCATCATCGATTTCATCGCCGTCGGCGACAGCGAGTACCTGCGCATCCTGGCCATGGTGATCCTCGCCATCATCGCCGGCATGGTGCTGGATCCCCTGATCCCGGTGCTGCTGCCGATCATCCTGCCGACCCTGCTGGCGTTCGACATCGACCTGATCCACTTCGGCGTTCTCATGGTGATCGCCGTCGTCATCGGCCAGGTGACGCCGCCGATGGCCATCGCGCTGTTCATCTCCGGACGGATCGCCCAGGTCGATCAGATGGAGGTGTTGCGGGCCAACATGCCGTTTTTCTACGGCATCCTCGCCTTCCTCCTGGCCGCCATCGCCATCCCGGAGGTCGCGACCTGGCTGCCCGCACTGGTGCGCGACTAGCATCGCCCCCTGGCATGGAGCACGAGCGGGGAGCTATTTCGATCAGGGGGTTTGACGGTGCCGGCCAAAGAGGGGGTGAGGGTTTTTTGCCCTCGTAGGTGGTCACTTACGGCCTGACCGGCACCGTGCCAAGAATAACACGGCCGAAAAAGCGGTTCATATAAGTAACATCACCTATGTTTTTATTGTGTTTTAATTTCGAAATAGCTTTCCACCCGGTGACGGGGCGCCAAGCGCCGGGCGATGAATCCCCGGCCCAGCGGGACGTGTCGACGCTTCATCCCTATTGACGCCGGTGATGAAATCAGCGCCGTCGGGTGATTAGGCGCCTGGCGGCCTCCGGATTGGTTCGAAGTCCGATGCCGGCGGGTCCGCCGGATGTGTTAGCTTCCCCTGCCGATGCTTGTCCCTCGAGACGCCGCCGATCCGGGTCTGGCGCGCATCGAGGCGGCCGGCGGAAGGTGGCGATCTCGATAACCAAGGCGTGGGCGATCATGGATGAGTTGAATTTCGACGGACCGGTGCTGATCATCGGCGGGCCCTATGGCAACCTCGAGGCGACCGAGGCGGTGCTGGCGGCGGGCGCGGCGCTCGG
>JADFPK010000215.1 GCA_022562375.1 Pseudomonadota bacterium | reverse complement strand
GACCCGTACCTGGCTTTCGCCCTTGGCCCCGTTCCACTTCAAAGTCGGCCGCCCGGTCTTGATCACCTGTTCCGACCAGTCCATCCCTTCGAACACGATGACCCGGTTGACCACCGCTCCGGCTTCGCGGTTCTCGGCGGTGATTATGGGCTTGGCCGCCCTGCAGTCGACGTTGGCCGCCTCACGCGAACCGTCGGCGACCTTGCTGCCGGCGCGGCTTACCGTCACCGTGCCGCCTTTGATGGTCTCGACCAGACAGCTGTCGAGGTGGGCGAGGACGATGACGCCCGTCGCGCCGAGTGCGATCTCCTGTTGCGGAAACACGTAGTCCATGAAGCCGACACCGGCGTCGGGCGCGTTCCGGATATCCTCGACCAAGGCGACGGCCGCGGTTCCAAGATCGCGTTCCTGCCCGCCTTCGGCGGCGGCGTCGGAACCATCCTGGGACTCATCCCCCCAAGAGCTGTCCCTCGAACCGATGCCAAAGCCGGGCAAATTGAACTGACCCAGGGCAGGCCCGCCCGGGCTCCCGGCAAGCAGAACGCCGCCGAGCGTGAGCACCAGTATCAGATTGCGCAACGACCGCACCATCAACGCACCTTCGAAAGACCCCGACGGCGGACGCATGTCGATTGGGGCGGTGTTATAGCATGGAAGACCGTCGGTGCAAATCGGATGGGCGCCGGCGGGAATGGTTGGCGCCCGCCCGCGTCATCGCGGCGCCGGCGCCGTCATATCATGATTTCGAGCTCGCCTAAGCGTTTGGTGAGCTTTACGTTCTCGGCGTAGTCGATAGGCACGGCGATGATCGCCGGGCCGTTTTGCCGGAAAGCCTCCTCCAGTGACGGTATCAGTTGATCCGGCGCCGTCAGGGTGCGTCCCCATATGCCGAAAGACCGGGCCAGCAGTTCGAAATCGGGATTGTTGAATTTGAGATCGCTGTGGCGGCCGTCGAACTGGTTCTGCTGTTTCCACTTGATGAGGCCGTACTCGCCGTCGCACCATACCATGACGACGACGTTGAGCTTGAGCCGGGCGGCGGTTTCGAGGTCCTGCACGTTCATCAGGAAGCCGGCGTCGCCATTGATCGACAGCACCCGCCGGTCGGGACACGCGATCTTGGCGCCGATCGAGCCGGGAAAGGCGAACCCCATGGTGCAGAAGCCGTTGGAGATGAGGCAGGTGTTGGCTTCCTCGCACTGGTAATAGCGGGCGACCCACATCTTGTGGGCGCCGACGTCCGACAGCAGGATGTCACTGGACGAGAGGAACTCGCGGACATCCCACAACACCTTCTGGGGTTTCATCGGGAAGGAGGTGTCATCCTTCTCCATGGCGAAATCGTCGAGGATCCGCTGCCTGAGTTCGGCCCGCCCGGCGATGTCGAACAAGGGCAAGTTGTCACCCACGCGGCGGTCCAGCTCTTTATTGATTTGCCACAGGGCATCGGCGATATCGGACGCCAAGTCGACGGCGACCGGGTAGTCCTCGTCGACCTCCGCCGGCAGGAAGTCGATATGGATGATCTGCTTGCCGCCGTGTTTGTTCCAGTGGTTGGGGCTGTACTCCACCAGATCGTAACCGACGGCGATGACCACGTCGGTCTCGTCGAGCGCGGTGTTGATATGGTCCCGGCCTTGCAGCCCCAGGGTGAACAGGCAGCACTCGTCGCTCATCGGCACGGCGCCCTTGCCCATGAAGGTGTTGACGACGCCGATGCCGGCCTTGTGGGCGAGCCGGCGCAACTGCTTGGCGGCGCGCTTGCGGATGGCGCCGTTGCCGGCGAGGATGATCGGGTTCTTCGCCGCGACGATAATCTCGACCGCCTGCTGGACCGCCTTGTGGTCGGCCGCCGGCCGCCGGGTCCGGCCGACGGGCAAGGGCGGCAGGTTGGTTTCCTGTTCGGCGACGTCCTCGGGCAATTCGATGATGCAGGCGCCGGGTTTCTCGCCCTCGGCCAGCTTGAAAGCCTTGCGAATCACTTCGGGGATGTTGCCGGCCTGGTAGATGGTGTGCACCCACTTGGTGATCGGCCGGAACATGGCGATGGCGTCCATGTTCTGATGACTTTCCTTGTGCAGGCGATCGGTGCTCGCCTGGCCGATGATGCCGACCAGGGGCGCACGGTCCATGTTGGCGTCGGCGACGCCGGTGACCAGATTGGTGGCGCCGGGCCCCAGCGTCGCAAGGCACACCCCGGCCTTGCCGGTGAGCCGGCCGTAGGTGTCGGCCATGAAGGCCGCCGCTTGTTCGTGGCGGCAGAGCACGAACTCGATGTCGCTGTCCATCAGGGAGATCATGACGTCGGCGTTTTCCTCTCCGGGCACGCCGAAAATATGGGTCACGCCCTCCGCCTCGAGGCACCGCACGAACAAATCGGAAGCTTTCATTCTTCGTCTCCCCGTTAGTCAAGTTTGAACGAAAGAATTCAGGACCAGGTGGTAAGGATACATCGGGACGGGACGGTCCGAAGCCGGCGCCCGCCCGATCCCTTTCGGTATCCCTTCTAGTCCCGGGGCCCGCCAAGTCCCATGCGGCGAATCGCCGGCCTGTTTTCGACCACCGGACGAGCCGCGGATCTTGGCGATGATCAAGGAACGAGACGACCGGCCCTCCCCCCTTTGCCTCAATCGCCGGGATGATGATATCGGCTCGTTCGAAGACAAGGAAGCCCCAAAATGACGGCCTTGCCGTCCGTCCATTTCTTCCGCCTCGAGGCGACTCTCCTCCGGCGCGTCACCGGCCCCGACCATGACTGGGCGGTGTCTTAAGCCGCGACGATGCGAACCTCGACGCGGCCAAGCGTTCCGAAGTCGGCGATCAGCGTCTCGCCGGGCGCGACCGGCGTGACGCCGGTGCAGGTTCCGGTGCTCACCACCTCGCCCGCCTTGATGCCATCGCCGAGCGCGGAGAGGTGGTTGGCGGTCCACTCGAGGACGTTCAGGGGATCGCCCAGCGCGTTGGCGCCGACGCCCTCGGCCACGGTTTCGCCGTCCCGCCGCAGCCCCACCCGATGGCCTGTCAGGTCCATCCGGCGCCAGTCCTGGCGCTCCGGTCCTTTGACCCATGCGGTGTTGGCGGACATGTCGGCGATCAGCCGGATGGCGCCGAGGTCGTCGAATCCGCCCTCGAACCGGCAGCCGACGACCTCGATCGCCGGCAGCACCGCGCCGACCGCCGCCAGCACCTCGGCGCGGCCGTAGACCGCGTCGCGCGGCGGCAGATCACCGGCGAAGCGAAAGGCGAATTCGCTCTCGACGCTGGCGTCCTGGCCCGGGAACACGGCAATTTCGGCCGGGCTATCGAAGCAATGGTCGGCGAACAACGGCCCGGTTGCCGGCGCCTCGATGCCGAGCAGCCGTTGCGCCACCCGACTGGTCAAACCCACCTTCCAGCCAAGGCGCGACAGACCGGCCAAGGAGGTGATCCGGCGCTGGACGCCGTAGGCCATCTCGACCGAGGCCAGCCCGCCGGCGGCGGCGCGCCGGATCACCCCGCCCTCGGCGCGGGCGCGCCAAAGGGCGGTGGCTAAGTCGCCGGCGTCAAGCATC
>JADFPK010000214.1 GCA_022562375.1 Pseudomonadota bacterium | reverse complement strand
ACCTCGATTTCGCGCGCAAATACGGCCTTCCGGTGGTCCCCGTGGTGGCGCCGGCGGACGCCGATGCCGCCCGCTTCGTCATCGACGAGGTGGCCTATCTCGGCGACGGCGCCTTGATCAACTCCGATTTCCTCGATGGCCTCGACGTCGCCGCCGCCAAGGAGGAGATCGCCAGACGCGCCGAAGCCGCCGGCACCGGCGAGCGGAAGGTGATCTACCGGCTGCGGGACTGGGGGGTGTCGCGTCAGCGCTACTGGGGCTGTCCGATACCGGTCATCAACTGCGATGCCTGCGGCATCGTGCCGGTGCCGGAAGAGGATCTGCCGGTGACCCTTCCCGATGACGTGAGCTTCGAGGAACCGGGTAATCCCCTGGACCGCCATCCCCATTGGAAGCATGTCGAGTGCCCGAAATGCGGCGGCCCGGGTTTGCGCGAAACCGACACTTTCGACACCTTCTTCGAGTCCTCGTGGTATTTCGCGCGCTTCTGCTCGCCCAAGGCGGAGGCGCCGTTCGACCGCCGGGCGGTCGATTACTGGCTGCCGGTGGACCAGTATATCGGCGGCATAGAACATGCCGTCCTGCACCTGTTGTACTCCCGCTTCTTCACCCGGGCGCTCGGCCGGTATTCCTATCTCGATGTCGATGAGCCGTTCGCCGGCCTGCTGACCCAGGGCATGGTGTGCCACGAAACCTACCGGGACCAGCACGGCGAGCGGCTTTTCCCGGACCAGGTCCGGCGCACGGCCGACGGCGAGACGGTGCTTTCGACCGACGGCTCGCCGGTGACGGTGGGCCGTTCGGTCAAAATGAGCAAGTCCTACAAGAATGTCGTCGACCCGGCGGCTATCATCGAGGCTTACGGCGCCGACACCATTCGCCTGTTCATATTGTCGGACAGCCCGCCGGAACGCGATCTCGATTGGACCGATTCGGGAATCGACGGCGCGTCGCGCTACATCCAGCGGCTATGGCGCCTGGTCCACGAGGCGCTTCCTTCCCTGCCGCCGCCGGGCCTTCGCCACGCCGTAGCGGCTCCGGCCGCGCAGGCGGGCGCGCCAGCCGGGGAAGGCGGCGCCGGGGTGTCTGAAATCCGGCGCGCCATTCACAAGACCATCGCGGCGGTGACCGACGACCTCGAGAAATTCCATTTCAACCGCGCCATCGCCCGGGTGCGCGAATTGACCAATGCGCTCGGCGACCTCGCCCCGGCGAACGGAGAGGACGGCGCGGCGCGGCGCGAGGGGCTGGAGACGGTGGTGCGCCTCATCGCGCCGATCATGCCCCATCTGGCCGAGGAGTTGTGGCGCGCGCTTGGCCATGAAACACTCATGGTGGATATGCCTTGGCCGCGGGCGGAGAAGGCGCTGCTGGTCGACGAAACGGTAACCATGGCGGTGCAAGTCAACGGCAAGCTCAGGGGCACGATCGAGCTGCCGCGCGACGCCGCCCGCGAGGAGGTGGAAGCGGCGGCCCTGGCATTGCCGAAGGTGGCGGCGGCGACCACGGGCAAGAAAGTGCGCAAGGTCATCGTCGTGCCCAACAGGATCGTCAATGTCGTGGCTTAAGCGCCCAGCGTCACTGGCGATGCCGCTGGCGCTTCTGATCGCTCTCGGGGCCTGCGGATTCCGGCCGCTTTATTCCGAGCGCCATAACGCCGGCGTGACGGCGGAGCTGGCGGCGACCCGTATAGACCTCATCGCCGACCGGACCGGCCAGAAGCTCCACAACTTCCTGCTCGACCGGTTCAATCCGAAAGGTCCGGCGGCGCGGCCGCGTTACCGGCTCAACGTCAAAGTGCTGACCCAGCGCGGCGAACTCGGCATCCGCAAGGACGAGACCGCCACCCGCGCCAACCTCACCCTTACGGCGCGCTACACGCTCCGCGATTGGCATTCCCGCCGGACGCTGTATCAAGGTTCCAGCAGCTCCACCAACAGCTACAACATCCTCGAATCCGACTTCGCCACCTTGTCGGCGCTCAACGATGTCACCACCCGGGCCGCCCGCGAATTGAGCGAGAAGATCAAGACCCGGCTGTCGATCTTCTTTTCCCAAGCAAGACGGCCGCGGTGAGACTGTTCGCCATGCGCCCGCCGGTTGGAAACCCGACGCCATGAAGATCGCCGCCGGCCAAATCGACGGTTTCGCGAAGAAGCCCGCGCCCGGGATTCGCGCCGTCCTCGTCTACGGACCCGATGCCGGGTTGGTGACGGAGCGGGTGGAGGTCCTAATCGTGGCCGTGGCCGGCACGCTGGACGATGCCTTTCGCATCTCGGAGATCGGCGCGGCGGAGCTTCGCAACGATCCGGCGCGGCTCGGCGACGAAGCGGCGGCGCTGTCGCTTACCGGTGGGCGCCGGGTGGTGCGCATTCGCCAGGGGACCGACGGGTTGAGCGAGATACTCGCCCCGATTCTCGAGGACGGCCGGGCGGGCGATGAGGACGACGGGTCGATGATCGTCATCGAGGCGGGTCCGCTCGGGCCGCGCTCGGCGCTGCGCCGCCTGGTCGAAGCCGCGCCCAACGCCGCCGCGCTTGCCTGCTACGCCGACGAAGGGCGTGGCCTCGAGACGGTCATTCGCCAAACACTGTCGGCGAAGGGCTTGCGCGCCGGGCCCGAGGCCCTGGCTTACCTTTGCGCCCATCTCGGCGGTGACCGGTTGATCACCCGCCATGAGATCGCCAAGCTGGCGCTCTATCTCGGGGACGAGGATGAGGTCCGCCTGGCCGACGCCGAGGCCTGCATCGGAGACCAGGCGGCGTTGAGCCTCGACGATCTCATCGATCAGGCCGCGGCCGGGGAGCGCGCCGAGCTCGACCGCGCGCTCGCCCGCCTTTATCTCGAGGGGACGAGCCCGATCACCGTCCTACGCGCCGCGGCGCGCCATTTCCAGAGGCTTCATTACGTATCCGGAACGATCGCCGCCGGCGAGCCCATGGACCGGGCGATCAAGGCGTTGCGGCCACCCCTGTTCTTCAAGCGGAAAGCGAACTTCCAGGCGCAACTCCGGCGGTGGCCACCCGAACGCCTCGCCACCGTCTTGGCGTCGCTGACCCAGGCCGAGGCCGATTGCAAGACCACCGGCATGCCGGCCGGCGCCATCTGCGCCCGTACTTTGATGAGAATCGCTTACCGTGCCCGGCGGTCCGGGTCCGGGCGAAGCCGGCCGGCTTGAACCGTCCGATCGGCTCGAACCGCTAGGACCGCGCGCGGTCCAAGGGCTGTTGCGAAACAGATGCCGCTACGACTGAAGGTTGAGTAAGGTCACTTCCCCCCATCATCTCGCCGGGGCGAGATGATGGCGCCGCCGAGCCGCGCCGGCGCCGCCGGCTTCGGCGCGCCCTTGTCCGGCCCCTCGGCCCGCGGTTTTGGCGATGGCACCGCTCTCGGCGGGCCAAAGGCCGCCGGCCGGTCCTCCGGTCGGGTTTGTCTTTCACTCTCGGCTGATGGGACCGCCTTGCTTTCGTCCCGATCCGCGCCCTGGCCGCCGGCGCCGGCCGGCTCTGCCGGCCTGGCCGCCAACCCCTCGGCCGGCCCTTCGACCATCCT
>JADFPK010000213.1 GCA_022562375.1 Pseudomonadota bacterium | reverse complement strand
CCTCGCCGTCTTCTACCATGCCCGTGATATGCACGAATAAGGCGCCAGCGGCATTCCGCAAGGCTTCGTCCAGGGTCTCGCCGCCCGATACGCATCCCGGAAAGTCCGGGAAATCGACGCCGTAGGAAGTCCCCACCTCCTTACGGATCAGTGCAAGATATTCAGCCATTGTCCACTCCCAATCTATCGCTTCCTTGACGTTCTGTCTTTGTCATCACCGCTCACCGTCAGGGCGGCCAGTCCCAACCGGCTTGGCGAAAAATACTGCGCAGCGTGCCGATGGGTATATCCTTGATCGGATGGGTAATGGTCACGCGCAGCCCCGGCTTCCCTGGATGGGTGAATTGCCGGTGAGAGCCGCCCTTGACGCCGCGGCCCAGACGCCGTGGCTTCCACCCGGCTTTCCTAAGTTTTTTGATGATCTCCGCGCTGGAAAAACTCTTAACCAATTCTGCTCCCTTACTATGTGTATAATATACACACCTTTGCTATGGATGTCAAGCGGAAATGTGTATATTGTGTGTAGTATTTCTGGACACCACTGGCGGCCGGAAAGGGCGGCGCCATGACCGACCGGATTAAAGCCATAGATGTCGTCACCCCGAGGCGCCGGGCCATCGCCGTTCTACCGGTTCGTCAGGCTGTGTTATGACGGGGAAAGATAAGGTAACGGCGAAACCCCAGCCATGTTGCTCAGCATCGTCATCCCCGCCTTGGACGCCGCCGAGACCCTCGGCGCGGTGATCCAGGCGATCGAGGAAGGTTCCGATGGCGCGTTCGCCTTCGAGATCATCGTCGTCGACGGCGGCTCCGGCGATGAAACGGCGGCGATCGGCGCGCGTCTCGGCGCCCGCGTCGTCGAAGCGCCGAGGGGGCGGGGAAGCCAGCTTATCGCCGGCGCCGATGCGGCGGGTGGCGAATGGATGTTGTTCCTCCATGCCGACACCCGCCTCGGTCCCGGCTGGATGTCCGCCGCCGCCCGCTTCACCGGCGATCCCGGGAACCGGGAGACGGCGGCGGTGTTCCGCTTCGCGCTCGATGATGGCACGGCGCGCGCGCGGCGGATCGAATGGCTGGTCGGATGGCGCTGCCGGTTTCTCGCCCTTCCCTACGGCGACCAGGGACTCCTGATCGGCCGGGCGTTCTATCGGGCGCTTGGCGGCTTCAAGCCGATCGAGCTGATGGAGGACGTCGACATCATCCGCCGCATCGGACGCAACAGGCTTCACTTTCTCGATGTGCCGGCGATCACCTCGGCGGTGCGCTACCTTGCCGGCGGTTATATGCTCAGGCCATTGTTGAACCTCTTTTGTCTCTCGCTTTACCTTTCGGGCGTGCCGCCGCGCCTGATCGCCCACATTTACCGGTGGGGACCTGAGGTACCGGCGGGGGACCTGAGGCGATGATACTAGCGCGCCATCTGGTGGTGTTCGCCAAGGCGCCCCGGATCGGCGATGTCAAAAGGCGCCTCGCCGCGGGAATCGGCGACTTTGCGGCGTGGCGTTTCTACGGCGCGACGTCGCGGCGGATCCTTCGCCGGGTCGCACGCGACCCCGGTTGGCGTTGCTGGCTGGCGGTGACGCCGGACCGGTTTGCCGCCAAGGGCCGCTTCTGGCCCGCCGGGATCGCGCGCATTCCCCAGGGGCCGGGGGGGCTCGGTGAGCGTATGGCGCGGCCGATCCGGAACCTGCCGCCGGGCCCGGTGGTCATCATCGGCACCGACATCCCGGCACTCCGCGCTTGCCATATCCGCGCCGCCTTCGACGCGCTTCGGTCGAACGACGTGGTATTCGGTCCCGCCGGCGACGGCGGTTACTGGTTGATCGGGCTCAGCCGCAGCCGGCGAAGGCGGGAGTTTACCGCCACCGGGTTGTTCACCGGCGTGCGCTTCTCGACAGCCGCGGCGCTCGCCGACACCCGCGCCAATCTCGATCCCAGGTTTCGCGTGGCGATGCTGGAAACACTGGACGATGTCGACGACGCCCCGGCGTTTGCGCGCTGGCGGTCGGGCCGCGAGGATTGATCGGCCGGCGCCGCCGGTTCGGGCTTGTCTATCCGCGCTTGCCAATGACCCCTTGCTAAGAACCGCTTGGCGGCGTTAGGCTCTCGGACGATGAGGGAGGATATCGACACGGATGCGCTCAAGGCGCAGCTCCTTGCACGCGCCAAGGAGATCGCCGAGGCGGCCGAGGCGGCCGAGGAATCGTTGCGCCCGGTGGAGCTCGACCAGGGCCGGGTCGGCCGGCTTTCGCGCATGGGGGATTTGCAGGAGCACGAGATGGCGCTGGCGGTGCACCGGCGCGAGCAGGCCGAACTCAAGCGCATCGAGGGGGCGCTGGCCCGCCTGGCGGACGACGAATACGGCGATTGCGTTTCCTGCGGCGCCGAGATCGGCGTCAAGCGGCTGAACGCCGACCCCTCGGTGGCCACCTGCATCGATTGCGCGTCGCGCGCCCATCCGTAGTTATACCGGCGAGCCCATGACTGGGCTCGCCTCTTGTTCCCACCAGTACTTACTTTCATAGAAGGGTGACACATCTGACGGCCTTGCGGGTTCTTCGGCTAGGAGCGTGGTCCGCCGTGATGGGAGCCCATCACAAGGGCCGCGCGACGACGAGCGTAAGGGCCTGCAAGGCCGCCCGAAGGGTCGCTTTTCGCGGCCACCGGAGGGCGTCGGCGACGCTTGACGATGTCCTGACATCGCCGGCGCGACGCTTCCTACCCGGAGGCCGCGAAAAGACGATCATATGTATCACCCTTCTATGAAAGTAAGTACTTGCGCCGGGCGCGGGCGTCCGCCCGCTTGGCTTTCCTCAGCTAAGCTGCGGGCGCGCAGTCGCGCTTGCCAGCGAGCCGATGAAGACCTTCATCGGCTCGCTGGTATTGCTCGCCGTGTATCCGAGACCCCTCGGGCTATTCGCGGAGGCGGGGCATCAGCTCCACCAGGTTGCAGGGCCGGTAGCGGATATCGAGCTGGAACCTCAGGATCTCGTCCCAGCCGTCGCGGCACGCCGAAGGCGATCCCGGCAGGGCGAACAGATAGGTGGCGTTCGCCATCCCGCCGGTGGCGCGGGACTGGATGGTCGAGGTGCCGATCTTGTCATAGCTGATCATGCGGAACAACTCGCCGAAGCCGGAAATCTCTTTGTCGTAGAGGGACTCGAAGGCCTCGGGCGTGACGTCCCGTCCGGTCAGCCCGGTTCCGCCGGTGGCGATGACGACGTCGATCCCCTCATCCTCGATCCAGGCCTTGAGTCGTGCGGTGATGGCGTCGGTTTCGTCGCGGACGATGGCCCTGGCGGCGAGATTGTGTCCGGCCTCGGTCAGGCGCTGGACCAACAGCTTGCCGGATTTGTCATCGGCCTCGGTGCGCGTGTCCGAGACCGTCATCACCGCGATGTTGACGGCGATGAACCGGCGTTTCTCGTCAATTCCGGCCATGTTCCGCGACCTCCCCATCGGCGCCGTCGAGCGCCGTGTAGGTGGGCCATTCGCCGGCGGCGACGGCATCGAGCGACGGCGCCGGCTGTCCGAGGCGCATGCGGTAGACCCA
>JADFPK010000212.1 GCA_022562375.1 Pseudomonadota bacterium | reverse complement strand
AGGACGGCCGGAAAGTCGCGGCCAAGGCCGTGCTGGCGCGTATCGAGGGGGACGCCCGCGCCATCCTCGCGGCCGAGCGGACGGCGCTCAACATCATCCAGCATCTCTCGGGCATCGCCACGCTGACACGGCAATATGTCGAGCGCATCGCCGGCACCGGGGCGGTACTGCTCGATACCCGCAAGACCATCCCCGGCCTGCGCGCCCTGGCGAAATACGCGACCCGTACCGGCGGCGCCGACAATCACCGCATGCGGCTCGATGACGCCGTGCTGATCAAGGACAATCACATCGCCGCCTGCCCCAGCCTCGCCGAGGCGGTGCGCCGCGCCAAGCGCGACGTGCCGCCCTCGACCGTGGTCGAGGTCGAATGCGACACCCTCGATCAGGTGCGCGAAGCGGCCGGGGCGGGGGCCGATATGATCCTCCTGGACAACATGGGCACGACCGAGATGGAGCAGGCGGTGAAGATCGTCGCCGGACGGGCCAAGCTCGAGGCGTCGGGCGGCATCACCTTCGAGACCATCCGCGACAAGGCGGCGACAGGAGTGGATTTCGTCTCCGTCGGGCGCATGACCCAATCGGCGCCCGCCGTCGATATCGGCCTCGATACCGACGCCTAGCCCTACACCTTTTCTCTTTCCCTGTTCGCCGTAATTCGGTCGATGCCACGGGCGCTCCGGCCGCGCCGCCGGCCATCGGGCCGGGTCGGCGCCCCGATTCCATGGATCGCGTTACCTTATATATAGTATATATCCACAATATTTTGTCTTAACTGAGTAGTAACACAGATTAAATTATAAGGTTAACAACTGATTAACAGTATGAATTAACCATTTATCAATAATTAGATTGATTTAGTCTTTAAAATTTGCTATATTGTATAAGAGTACTGTTAGGGTAAGTTAGGCGTTCTTGAATGATCGCGAGATCGACTTTCCCGGTGCCGATCGGCGCCGGATTAAGCATTTTCCAATCATTCGCGCCCTATAAGGATGATGGCGGCGTCCGCGATTGCCATCGCCCGGCCCACCGGCGCGATTTGGCGTTGGGTCATCGCCGGTCGCGGGGCGGGGCCCGGGTTCGGACAAATCCCCGGGTTCGGACAAATCCCCGGGTTCGGACAAATCAAGGTGGTCATGGGACGATGATCCGCTCGGTCATACTTGCCCTGGTGATTGCGCTCGGCTTGGCGGCGCCGGTCCGGGCCGGCGTCGAAACCGGACTGGCGGCGTACGAGATGGGCGATTATGCCACCGCCATCTCGGAACTGCGCGCTCCGGCGAAACAGGGCGACGGCAGGGCCCAATACCAACTCGGCCTGATCTACGCCCAAGGCCAGGGCGTCGGTAAGGACAGGCTGACGGCGCTCATGTGGTTCACCTGCTCGGCCGCGCAAGGGACCGGCGCGATGAGCCGGGAGGCCGCCGAATGGCGTGATCGGATCGCGTCGGCGCTGGGCGCGGGCGCCGTTTCCAACGTCCAAAATCTGACACAATGGTGCCCGGCCAAGGTCAGCCGGGGGGCCGAGAAATCCTATCAGGGCACGAAACTGCCCCGCCGGGTGTCCTGGATCGGCCGCCTGTTCTTCGCGCCGGGCGATTCGATCGTGCTGGGAATGGTCGTGCTGTCGGACGCCTTTCGCATGCCCGCCCTGAGGAACTTCGCGACTCATTTCGTGGTTTATTTCGGCGATCTGTTCCTCGGCATCGTTTCGGTCGTCATGTGGCTGTTGTTCATGGGAATCATCGTCATCCTCAACAAGGTCCGCATCGCGCTGGACGATTCACGAAAGAAGCGCGCGGAAGATACCCAGCAAGTGGCTCTCGAGCAGCAGATTCTCGCCAATCGCGCGAAGTCGGAATTCCTCGCCAATATGAGCCATGAGCTGAGGACGCCACTGAACGCCATAATCGGCTTTTCCGAGATGCTGAAGCAGGAGTTCTTCGGCGACCTCAATGAAAAGCAGGCGGAATATGTCCGGGACATCAATGTGTCGGGGACTCACTTGCTTAACATCATCAACGACATCCTCGACATTTCGAAGATCGAGGCCGGCAACATGGAGCTCGACGACGAAGAGGTCGACTTGGAAGAGATGATCGACGGCTGCATCTCTCTGGTAAAGCAACGCGCCGACGAGGGTCAGATTACCGTCGTCACCGACTTCCGGTCAGCCATGAAGATCATCCGCGTCGATGCGCAGAAACTCAAGCAGATCATGCTGAATCTGCTCTCGAACGCGGTCAAATTCACCCCCGAGGAGGGGACGATCGAAGTCGGCGTCGATGTCGACAGGGAAGGGTCCTTCGTGCTGAGCGTGACCGACACCGGCGTCGGCATGTCGCCCGATCAGATTCCCGAGGCGATGCGGCCTTTCGGGCAGGTGGACAACGCCATCAGCCGGGAGTCCGAGGGCACCGGTCTCGGTCTGCCCTTGACGAAGTCCCTGGTCGAAGCCCACGGCGGCACGCTCGAGATCGAAAGCAACCTCGGGGTCGGCACCACGATTACCCTGCGCTTCCCGCCGGAGCGGACGGTCGATTACCTGCCGATGTACGACGATCATCGGGTCGCCGCGCAGTAATACCAAAGGTCCTTTGGTATAGGCCCCCGGGCCTCCGCCCGACCCCCGGCCGCGTCCCCTTCGCACATCGCGCGGCGGCTTCCCCTTGCCCTCGGGCGCAATTCAGGCTAGTTACCGCGCGGGTCACCGCGGCCGCAGACGTTGACGACCCTGAATCACACCTCCCGGGAGGGAGACCATGGCACGCAAAAAGATCGCTCTCGTTGGCGCCGGCAACATCGGCGGCACGCTGGCCCATCTCGCCGGGCTCAAGGAACTCGGCGACATCGTCCTGTTCGATGTCGTCGACGGCCTGCCCCAGGGCAAGGCGCTCGATCTCGCCCAGTCCTCGCCGGTCGAGGATTTCGACGCCCGCATCGCCGGCGCCAACGATTACCGCGCGCTCAAGGGCGCCGACGTGGTCATCGTCACCGCCGGCATCGCGCGCAAGCCGGGCATGAGCCGCGATGATCTGATCGAGATCAACACCGGGATCATCTCCACCGTCGCCGCCGGCATCAAACGCTACTGCAAGGGCGCCTTCGTCATCGTCATCACCAATCCGCTGGACGCCATGGTGTGGGTGATGCGCGAGGCCAGCGGCCTGCCGCCCGACCACGTCGTCGGCATGGCCGGAATCCTCGACACGGCGCGCTTCCGCTACTTCATGGCCGAGGAACTGGGCGTTTCGGTCGAGGATGTCGGCGCGTTCGTGCTCGGCGGGCATGGCGACACCATGGTGCCCCTGGCGCGCTATTCGACCGTCGCCGGTATCCCGCTTCCCGAACTGGTGAAGATGGGCTGGATCACCAAGCGCCGGGTCGACGAAATCGTCCGGCGCACCCGCGACGGCGGGGCCGAGATCGTCGGGCTGCTCAAGACCGGGTCGGCCTTTTACGCCCCGGCCTCGGCGGCGATCCAGATGGCGGAGTCCTATCTCAAGGACAAGAAGCGGGTCTTGCCCTGCGCCGCCTACC
>JADFPK010000211.1 GCA_022562375.1 Pseudomonadota bacterium | reverse complement strand
CGGCTCGAAGGGGTCGATGCCTTCCAGGCCGGGGAGAAGAAGTACGCCGGGGAAGGCGAGGAGGACTGAGGGACCATGGAACGGCGCGCCACGAGGCAATCGACTCGGGCGGGTCCGGCGATGGGGCAAAAAAGAAAACCTCCGGCGCGGCGCGGGAGGTTTGTTGGTCGCGATCCGTTTGACTTAAGCCGTCATGTCCATGAAGGATCGTCCTCGCCCTGGCAGCGCACCAGCGCGCGGCGCTTCTTCGGGAACAGCAAATCGTCGAGGGAATTTGGCCTCGGCCGCGCCAGCACCAGCTCTCCCCGCTGGATTTTGTCGCCGGTTTTGCCGCTGAACCAGCTGAGCGGCACGGCTACGACGGCAGCGGCCTTGGACAGGGCGAGGCGGAAAAAACCACCATCCTTTTTGGCGCCGCCGCCGGCGCCCTCGCCCGCCGCCAACCAGCAAAGCGAATCACCCGGTTTCTTGTCTGACGCCGGGGCGCCCGCCGCCGGCTTTATCGAGGCGAGATAATCTTCAAGGCCGGCGTCGATCTCAAGGCCGGCGTCGATCTCGGGCGGGGTGAAGCGGGTATCGGTGCTTGCCACCTGGGTGTGCTTGCGCTTGGCGGCGAGGCGGTAGGAGCGCGCCTTGTCGCCGGTCTGGCGGTAGAAGATATGGCGGCCGATCTTGGGGCCGCGCGCGAAAACGTCCTTCCAGTAGGGCTTGACGTAATCGGCGTGATACCAGAGGGCGCCTTCGGTCGGATCCTCGGACATGCCGGCGTAGATGGCGTTGGCGAGCTCCTTGCTCAGCCCCCAGGCGCGCCGGTCCTTGGGCTTGTCGCTGCGCCCGTCGCACCACCACGAGAACTGACAGCGGTTCCGCCGCCATTCGCCGCCCTGCTTGACGACCTTGCAGACCTGGCCCGGGAAGCGCGGGTCGTTGACCCGGTTCATCACCACGTGGCCGACGGCGACCTTGCCGGCATCGGGCTCGCCCCGGGATTCGAAGTAGATGGTCAGCGCCAGACATTTGACCTCTTCCGATATCTCGACCTCTTCGGGCATCTCGACCGCGGCCCGCGCCGGCAGCGCCAAGTTGAAGCCGATGGCCAGGGCGACGAGCCAGCCGCCGGCGACGGTGAGGCGCCGCCTCGGCATCTCGGATGGGCCGTGTCTGTCTGTAACCGCCTTGGTCATTTTGTTTGAACCCGCTGTTGCCAATGGAAACAGGACAATCAAAGTGATCAAAGATGGGAGAGAAGGTTCGCGCTCCCCCCGACCGCGCTGAATAAGTAAACCAACGATTAATATTCTGCCTTCTATTGAGTAAAATGTCAATAATATTTTAACAATATTTACCATAACATTAACATTAGTCTTATTCGTTAACCATATTCTTTAACTAATCTTAACACTATATTTGCCAAGTCTTTCCGTCATTTCCCAGGAGAACGGCGCCGTTCCGGCGCCGGGCGCCTTCGGACCGGCGGCGATCATGGTTAACGGAGGGCGGAAGAGGGGCACGGGACGGGCCGGCGGGGCCGGTGGGCCGGCGCGGCGCCGCCGCCGGCCAAGGGGGCCAGTATCGGCGCTTCCCGCCCGGCGGCGGCGATGGTTAACGGCGTTGGCAGTGGCCGATGGGTGAATCGAAAGATGGGCTTCTGGACACCGCCAACCGACAAAAAACGTGCTGTCGGACAGCCGCCGAGGCAAAATTATCCTAACGGCGGTCAGAATTGGCTACGATCACTATGGAATTCGTGATTAGCTGGGAAATACCCAATCGGTCAATGAAATGCCCGGCAAGGGCATGAAATATTAAAAACTCAAGACGGGAGGCGAAGATGACTTCTCTGTTCAGAAAATTTTTCCTCATTGCGCTGGGGGCCTTAACGGCTCTTGGTATCTTGAGCGCGGCGGGCACCCCGGCGGTGGCCGAGGGCGAGCGGTTCGTCTTGATCAGCCATGCCCCGGATTCCGATTCCTGGTGGAACACCATCAAGAACGCGATCAAGATTGCCGGCGATCAGA
This sequence comes from Pseudomonadota bacterium, assembly GCA_022562375.1. The sequence continues at coordinate 1,540 of JADFPK010000211.1, read as the reverse complement.
TGAAGGTGAAGGTCGAGTACCGCAATCCACCGACCGGCGATCTAGCGGACATGGCGCGCATCGTTCAGCAGGCGGCGGCCTCCAACCCCGACGGCATTATCGTCACCATCGCCGATTTCGACGTTCTTTCCGGCCCGGTGAGGGATGCGGTGGACAAGGGTATTCCGGTGATAACGATCAATTCGGGCACCCCTGAACAATCGGAAAAGCTGGGCGCCCTGATGCATGTCGGCCAGCCTGAATACGCCGCCGGTTTCGGCGCCGGCAAACGGGCCAAGGCGAAGGGTGTCAAAAATTTCGTTTGCGTCAACCACTACATCACCAACCCGGCGTCGGTCGAACGCTGTAAGGGCTATGCCGATGCCCTGGGCGTAAAGCTCGGCTCCCAGATGATCGATTCAGGCCAAGATCCCTCGGAAATCAAGAACAGGGTGATCGCCCACCTGCGGCGCAATCCCGACACCAACGGCATCCTGACCCTGGGCCCGACCTCGGCGCACCCGACCCTGGCGGCGCTCGAAGAAATTGGCCGTTCAGGCGACATCCACTTCGGCACCTTCGACCTGTCGGGTGAAATCGCCAAGGCCATCAAATCGGGCGTGATCGCCTTCGCCATCGACCAGCAGCCCTTTCTGCAAGGCTATCTGCCGGTGGTGATCTTGACCAATCTGGCCCGTTACGGCGTCCTGCCCTCCGGCAATATCAATTCCGGCCCCGGCTTCGTGGTCAAGAGCAATATCGCGCTGGTGGAAAAATTCGCCGGCGTATACCGGTAATTCACTCGATCGAGGCGGAAAGGGCTTTTGGAAACCTTTTCCGCCTTTTTCCTTTGAATTCGAGAGGGTTCCATGACCCGCGATGTGGAAACGCCGGGCTCCCCCCCACCGGACGAGCGTCTGAAGGATATATCGCGCTTTCGCAAGGCGATGATCGGCCCGGAGCTGGGGGCGATCGCCGGCACCATCCTTGTTTTCATGTTTTTTCTGGCCGTCGCGCGCGATACCGGCATGTTCTCGCCCGAAGGGGTGATGACCTGGACCACGGTTTCCGCCCAATTCGTCATTATCGCCGTCGGCGCCTGCCTGTTGATGATCGCCGGCGAGTTCGATCTGTCGGTCGGCTCGATGATTGGCTTCGCCGGCATTGTCATCGCCATCACCTCGGTCAGTTGGGGCTGGCCGGTCTGGCTGAGCATCATCACGGCTTTCATCCTGGCCATGTCCATCGGCGCGCTGAACGGCTACCTGGTCATCAAGACGGGACTGCCCTCGTTCATCGTGACCCTGGCTTTCCTTTACATCCTGCGCGGATTGACCATCTTCGGCGCCATTTTCACCACCCGCAAGACCATCATCGGCGGCGTGCGCGAAGCGGCCGAGGGCGACTGGCTGGCGCCATTGTTCGGCGGCACGGTCTTCACCGGGCTGTTCCAGTGGCTGGCCGATATCGGCCTTCTCGATACCTTTACCCGGGGCAGCCGGGTGGGGCAGCCCATCGTCGACGGCATACCGATGCTCATCGTCTGGGCCCTGGGGCTGAT
>JADFPK010000023.1 GCA_022562375.1 Pseudomonadota bacterium | reverse complement strand
ATCCTTGCCGAGATCGAGCGTCGTCGCGCCCTTGACGCCGGCGCCCTCGGTGCCGATGGCGATCGATGCGTCGCCGCCGAGCGTTACCTCCTTGTCGATCAGCGCCCGCATGGCCTCGTCCGACATGATGACGAACATGATCTCGGAGTCCGAGACCCCGGCCTGCAGGCCGAGGGAAGCGGCGGTGAGGGTGTAGAACGCGGGGTAGCTCCAGCTGCCGTCCTTGTCCCGCGACAGCATCACGCCCGAGCCGCCCGAGCCGCCGATGAGGAACCCGGCCTTGAGCAGGCTGGGGATGATGAGCACCCCCTTGGACTCCTTGATCCAGTCACGCAGCTCCGGGAAATCGCGATGGGCAAGCAGCTTCTCGGCCGTGAGGCGGGATTTGACGATCAGTTCCTCGGTCTCGGACGCGGCCATCGCCGGCGCCGTAATGGCGGAGGAAAGCCCCGCGATGACGATGAAGGCGAGGAAATGTCTAACCAGGTTTCGCATCGTTCGGTCTCCTGAGAGTAAGAGAGTAAGAATGAACATAGTTTTCAGAACTCGATGCCGGGCTGGGCCTTGACGCCGGACCGGAACGGGTGCTTGAGGAGCTTCATCTCCGTCACCAGATCGGCGAGCTCGATCAACTCCGGGCGCGCGTTCCTCCCGGTGATCACGACATGGGTCGCGCTCGGTTTGTGTTCGAGCGTTTCCAGCACCTCCTCGAGCGCCAGGTAGTCGTAACGCAGCACGATGTTGAGCTCATCCAGGATCACCATGTCGTAAGCCCGATCGGCGATCATCTCCTTGGCGGCCTGCCACGCCTTCTTGGCCGCTTTTATGTCGCGCGCCCGGTCCTGGGTCTCCCAGGTGAAGCCTTCGCCCATGGTGCGGATCACCACCTGATCGGGGAAGGCGGCAAGGGCGTGGCGTTCGCCGGTCTCCCACTTGCCCTTGACGAACTGCACGACGCCGATCTTCATGCCGTTGCCGATCGCCCGCATGGCGAGGCCGAAGGCGGCGGTCGTCTTTCCCTTGCCCGTCCCGGTGTGGACGATGATAAGGCCCTTCTCGATGGTCTTGGTGGCGAGGATCCTGTCGCGCACCTCCTTGCGCTTGCGCGCTTTCTCGTTGGCCCGGCGGTTGATCTCCGCTTCGCTCGGTGGTTCCGGTTTGGCCGTGCTCATGGTCTCTCCCTTTCCTCCCCCGCGGCCAGGGCGCTAAGCACCTCATGGGCGATATTGGCGCGCGGGCGCCACAGCCCCCTATCCTGGGCCTCCAACAGCCGGGCGCTGATTTCGGCCAGCGCCGCCGGGTTGTTGTCTTTGAGGAAGGCGCGCACCTTGGCGTCCTGGATGTAAGCGTCGAAGACGGCGTCGAAATGATGATCCTTGACGGCCTTCGCCGTCGCCGCGAAGGCGAAGAGATAATCGACCGTCGCCGCCATCTCGAAGGCGCCCTTATAGCCGTGGCGCATGACGCCGCCGATCCATTTGGGGTTGACCACCCGGGCGCGGACGACGCGGGCGATCTCCTCCGTCAGCGTGCGGATCTTCGGGCTTTCGGGGCGCGAATGGTCGTTGTGATAGACGGCCGGCGCGGCGCCCGATGTTTCCTTGACGGCGACGGCGAGGCCGCCCTCGAACTGATAGTAATCGTCGCTGTCGAGAAGATCGTGCTCGCGGTTGTCCTGGTTCTGCACCACCGCCTCGACGCGCGAAAGGCGCGAACGGAAGAGATCCTGCGCCGCTTCGCCGCCCGCCCCGGCGCCATAGGCATAGCCGCCCCAGGCGAGATAGGCCTCGGCGAGATCGGATTCGCTTTCCCAGCCGCGTTCGTCGATCAGCGCCTGCAGCCCGGCGCCATAGGCCCCCGGCATCGAGCCGAACACGCGGGTTCCCGCCCGGCGTCGGGCCTCGGCCGCCGAAAGCCCAAGGTCTTGGAATTTCCGCGCCTCCGATGCGACCCGGGCGGCGAGGGGGTTTTCGGATTCGCTCTCGTCGAGCCCGGCGACGGCGCGGGCGGCGGAATCGAACAGATCGATCAGCGCCGGGAAGGCGTCGCGGAAGAAACCGGAGATCCTCAGCGTCACGTCGACGCGCGGGCGGCCGATGACGGAAAGCGGCAGGATCTCGAAGCCGGTGACGCGCCTCGACGCCGTATCCCACGTCGGCCGCGCGCCCATCAGCGCAAGGGCCTGGGCGATGTCATCGCCACCGGTTCGCATGTTCGACGTGCCCCAGGCCGAAAGCGCCATGGCGCCGGGGTAACGGCCATGCTCCTGGGCGTAGCGTTCGACCAGAAGGCCCGCCGATTTCCAGCCGAGATGCCAGGCCGCCGGCGTCGGCACGGTGCGGGTGTCGACGGAATAGAAATTCCGCCCGGTCGGCAGCACGTCGGGCCTGCCGCGGGTCGGCGCGCCGGACGGGCCGGGCACGACGAAGCGCCCGTCGAGGCCAGACAGCAGCCCTTCGATCTCGCCCCTGCCGCTGGCCTCGACCGCCGGGCGGATGGTGGTCTCAACGGCGCCGAGCACCGCCCGGGTGCGCCGCCAGGATTTGGCCGCCGCCTTGGTCCCGCCGATCAGCGATTTGGCCAGCGCCTCGAGCCGCTCGATGCCGTCGCCGTAGGTGCGCAAGGGTTCATCGGCGCCGTTGAGCGCGTCCTTCAGCGCCGCCGGCGCCGGGCCGGTGAATTTCCCCGCCATCTCGACATCCAGGGGATCGAAGTCGAGCCCGAGGTCGAGGCCAAGGGCGCGGAGCAGCGATTCCGAACCATCGGCTTCGCCGTTGCCGGCCTGCTTCATCTGCCCGTTGCCGGTTCCGGGTCCCCGGGCGATCCGGGTCAACGCCACCAGCAGATCGGTCAGCCGTTCGCCGTCGGGCGAGATGCCGAAGATATGCAGGCCGTCGCGGATCTGCATTTCCTTGAGCTCACAAAGGTAGTTGTCGAGCTTGGAAAGCGCCGTGTCCTCGGCCTCGTCCTTGGCGATGCCGCAGTCCACATCCAGGCCGATGCGGCGCGCAAGATCGAGGATCTCGCCCGTCAGCACCCGAAGCCGGCGCGGGTCCATCCCCGCCGCCTCGTAATATTCGTCGACCAACTGTTCGAGGTCGCGCAACGGGCCGTAGGATTCGGCGCGCGTCAGCGGCGGCGTCAGATGGTCGATGATCACCGCCGCTGCCCGGCGCTTGGCCTGGGTGCCCTCGCCGGGATCGTTGACGATGAAGGGATAGAGGTGCGGTGTCGGCCCCAGCGCCGCTTCGGGGAAGCAATCCTCGGAAAGCGCCACCGCCTTGCCGGGCAGCCATTCGAGATTGCCGTGCTTGCCGAGGTGAATGACGGCGTCGGCGGCGAATGCGCGCCGTAACCAGGCGTAAAAGGCGAAATACCCATGCGGCGGCACCAGCGCCGGGTCGTGATAGCTGGCCTTGGGGTCGATGTTGTAACCGCGCGCCGGCTGCAGGCAGATGGCGATGCGTCCGCACCGGTAGGCGGCGATGGCGAACGCGCCTTCTCCCGGTCCGGATGGGCGGAAAAAGGGATCGTCCTCGGGCGGGCCCCAGCGCTCGGTGACTTTCTCGCGCAGGGTCTCGGGCAGGGTGGCGAAGAAATCGAGATAATCGCTAAGCGGAAGGGTTTCGCCGCCGCGCCTTGGCCCGCTGGAACCGGCCTTGCCGTTGCCTTGGGCCTTGCCGTTGCTGGGGGCGTTGGTGGGCCCGGCCAGGAGGCGCGCGATCAGCTCGGCGCCGTCGGCCGGCGCGCCCTGGACCCTGTAGCCGGCGTCCGCCAGGGCGTCCAACACCTTGACCGCCGAGGCCGGGGTATCGAGGCCGACGCCGTTGCCGATGCGCCCGTCCCGGTTGGGATAATTGGCGAGGACGATGGCGATATTGCGCTTCGCCGCCGGGGTCCGGCGCAGCCGCACCCAGGCCGCCGCCAGGGACGCGGTGAAGTCGATACGGTCCGGCACCGGCAGGTAGGAGACGATGTCGGCCTCGCACAACTCCGATCGCTTGGCCCGGCCCTTGAACGAGACCGCGCGGGTGATCAGACGCCCATCGACCTCGGGCAACGCGACGTTCATGGCGATGTCGCGCGCGCTAAGCCCACGGGTGCCCTGGCGCCAGGCGGCCTCGTCGGTGCCGGCGAATATCACCTGGAGGACGGGGCAGTCGAGATCGGGTCCGGGCGGCTCGAACGGCGCGCCGGGCACCGATTTGGCGAAGCCCGTCGCGTTCAGCACCACGTCCGGCGGCGCGGCGCTTAGGATCCCGTCCACCATGGCCGCGGCCACCGGGTCCCTGAGGCTGGTGAGGAAGATCGGCAGCGGGTTGATGGCGCGGTCGCGGAGGCTTTCGATCAGGGCGTCGATGGGCGCCAGGTTCGCCGCCTGAACCAGCGCCCGGTAAAACAGGATGGCGCCGGTAGGCGCGCCGGCCCGCCAATGTTCGCCGAGATCGGCGACATCGGCCGGCCGCGCCCCCGGCCAGTAGAGCCCGGCGCGCAACAGCGGCGCCGGTTCGCGCCATTCCATGGACGCGCCGGTAAGCGAAGCGGCGAAGCGGAGGAAGTTGGCGGCGTTGTCGGCGCCGCCATGGACGCAATACTGCCACAGCCGGTGCGCCGCCGCGCCCTCGAGCGTCGTCGCCCCGGCCAATTCGGCGTCGGGCTGATCGTCGCCGGGAAGCAGCGCCAGGGGAATGTCGTTGGCCCGGCACGTCGCCGACAGCTGTTCGACGCCGTAAGGCCAGTAACCGCGCCCGCCGAGCAAGCGGACGATCACCAGTTTGGCGCCGGCGATAACGGTCTCGGCATAGAGATCGACCGAGAAGTTGTGGCCAAGCCGCATCAGGTTGGCGAGGCGCAGGCTGGGCAAACCATCGCCGAATTCGCGCGTGAGCGCGCCTTGAGCGTCGTCCAGCGCGGCAAGCTCGCTGTCGGCGGCGGACAAGACGACGATGTCGCCGGGCGACTGGCCGAGATCGACCGCTTCGGTGCCATCGGTTATGGTGCCGGGCTGGGCGGCCAGAAGATGCATGAAGTTCCTTCGCCTCCCGTTACCCGGCCAGCGCCGTCTCTATGCGGGCGCGGTCGATCCCCTTGCGCCCGATGATCACGAGGACCGACTTGCGCGCCTCTCCCACACGCCACGGCCGGTCGTAATAGCCCTGAAGGCGCGCGCCGACGCCTTGGATGACATGGCGCATGTCGCGGCCGGAGATCTCGACGAAGCCCTTGAGGCGGAGGATGTCGTGGTCCTTGGCCAGCGCCTTCAGGCGCGTCATCAGGCCGTCGAGGTCGCTGATCTTGCCAAGGGCGACGGAGAAGCTTTCGAAATCGTCATGGTCGTGATCCTCCGGCGCGCCGTCGTGATGGGACCGCCGGTTGTCGATATCGTCCTCGGCCGAAGCGGCGAGGTCGAGAATGAGGCGCGCCGGCACCGCGCCGAAGGAGGCGCGCAACAGCTTGACCGATGGTTTGAGGCGCCGGCGCAGCCCGGCCTCGAGTTCCCGAAGCGCCGCCGCGTCGATAAGGTCGGTCTTGTTCAGCACCACGAGATCGGCGCAGTCGATCTGGTCCCCGAACACCTCCTCCAAGGGGTTGTCGTGATCGAGCGCCGGATCGGCCAGGCGCCGGGCCTGGACCTCGGCGGGGTCGTCGGCGAAGCGGCCCTCATGGACGGCGGCGGCGTCGATCACGGCGACGACACCGTCCACCGTCACCCGCGAGCGGATCTCGGGCCAGGTGAAGGCCTTGAGCAGCGGCTTCGGCAACGCCAGGCCGGAGGTCTCGATGAGGATGCCGTCGGGCGGCCGGGGCAGCGCGATCAACGTCTCCATGGTCGGCAGGAATTCATCGGCGACGGTGCAGCAGATGCAGCCGTTGGCGAGCTCGATGATGCCGCCTTCGGCGCAGCTCTCGATGCCGCAGCCTTCAAGCAAGGAGCCGTCGATGCCGAGCTCGCCGAACTCGTTGATGATGAGCGCCAGGCGTCTGCCATTGGCGGTCTCAAGCGCATGGCGGATGAGGCTGGTCTTGCCGGCGCCGAGGAAACCGGTGATCACCGTCGCCGGGATCCTGGCGCCGCCGGCGGATGGCGTGGCTTCGGTGAAGCTCATGGGCCCGGACCCCCGCCGATCGCGCGCAAGCCCATCGCCGCGTCCATTGGGGCGGCGTCCTTGATGGTCATGGCGATGCCGGCGGCGACGAAGACGACCCGCTCGGCCCTCTCCGCGACGGCTTGATTGAGCTCCCCGGCCCGATCGCGAAATTCGCGGGCAAGGGCGTTCTCGGGCACGATGCCGAGCCCGACCTCGTTGGCGATCAGCACCACCGGGCCTTCGAGGGCATCGAGGGCGCCGAGGAGCCGGTCCGTTTCCGCCGCCATGTCGCGCTCCTTGGCCATCAGGTTGGCAAGCCAAAGCGTCAGGCAGTCGACGAGGATGGCGCGATCCGCCCGCCCATTGGCTTCGAGGGCGCCGGCGATCTCGAGCGGCTCCTCCAACGTTTCCCAGCGGTCGGCGCGCCGGCGCTTGTGTTTAAGGATGCGCGCGGCCATTTCCCCATCGCCGGCCTCGGCGGTGGCGATATAAAGCGGCTTCGCGCCCTGGCCGTCGCGGCAATCTTCGATCAACGCCTCGCCATGGGCGCTCTTGCCCGAGCGGGCGCCGCCGATGATCAGCGTCACCGGCGCCAGGGAAGATAAGGGAGCGATACCGGCGGCCGGGGGACCTTTGGCCTTTGGGAGCGGTGCAACCATGGCGTAACCCTCCACCCGAGGATGAGAAAAGCCGTCGTGCCGAGGAGGTCTCCTGGCTCGGGGTCATCGACCGGAACGCCTTCCCGGCAGGGTCTTGCCAGTGGCTGGTTAAGCGTCCTGTTCCGATCTCGCCGCTCACAGTAGCGGGGGCTGCGCCGGCCTGGCGGCTCCATCGCCAACGATGAAAACCGCGTCACCGGACTTCCCTGTCCCGGCACGGAGGCGAACCTAACACACCCCCCGGCGCCGCACTAGCGATGATGCGTTCCGATGCGCCCGGCGTGCGAAAAAAATCGACTCTTAGCGTAGCTAACGCTTGAAGTGTTTGCTCAACGTCAGGCCCTGGCGCTGGTAGGACGATCCGATGCCGGCGCCGTAGATTTTGTCGGGAACCCCGGTCAGCCTTTCGTAGACCAGCCGGCCCATGGTCTGGCCGTGTTCGATGACGAACGGCACCTCGTGGGAGCGGACCTCCAACACCGCGCGGGTGCCCGGCGCGCCTTCGACCTCGTAGCCGAAACCGGGATCGAAGAAGCCGGCGTAATGGACGCGGAACTCGCCGACCAAGGTGTCGTAGGCGACCATCTCGGCGGCATGGTCGGGCGGCACGGTGATCGCCTCGCGCGACGCCAGGATGTGGAAGTCGTCGGGATCGAGGATGATGGCGCGATCGGCGCGGGCGTAGATGGGTTCCCAGAAATCCGCCGCGTCGTAATGATTCGTTTTGTCGATGTCGATGAGGTCGGCGTTCTTCCTGGCCTTGTAGCCGATGAACTTGGTACCGCGATCGCCCTTGAGGTCGACGGTAAGCGTCACCTTGCCCTCGGCGATGTTGTCCGTGCCGGCGTCCGTGTGCACCAGGCGGACCTCCTCGTTCAGCCGCTTCAAGGCGGCCTCGCCGACCGCCGGCGCGCCGCGCCTGAGCCGCAACTGGTTGAGGCGCGAGCCCTTGCGGGCGAGGATGGAGAAGGTCCTCGGCGAGATTTCGGCATAGAGCGGCCCTTCATAGCCGGGCCGGACGCGGTCGAACTCGGCGCCATGATCGGTGATCAGCCGGGTGAACACGTCGAGCCGCCCGGTCGAGCTCTTGGGGTTGGCGACGCCGGAATCGCGCTTCGATAGTCTGAGCGACTCCATCAACGGCACGATATAGACGCAGCCGCGCTCGAGCACGGCGCCCCCGGTCAGATCGACCTCGTGCATGCCGAGCGCCGCGATCTTTTCCTTGACCTTGAGATCCGGGCCGGGCAGGAAGCTCGCCCGGACCCGGTAGGCCGTCGAGGCGAGCCTGAGGTCCACCGATGCCGGCTGGATCTGGTCCTCGGTGATCTCGGCGGTCGCCTCGATGTGCTTGTCGCGGATCAGCGCGCGGATTTCCTGAACCGGCAGGATCCCGGTGCCGCGCCTGGGCTCTTGGCTGCCTACTTCGGGGTCGGGGAACAGTTCCGGCGCCGCCTCAGGCATAGTGGCCCGATCTCCTGACGGCGGGCCGCAATCGTTCGGCCAGTTCGATCTCGTAATAGGCGGTGTAACAATCCAGGCTGCAAAATCCGCCGTTGATCCTGCGCGCGCTATCGATCCGGTTGTCGTCCGGGACCGGTTGGCCGCATTCGGGGCAAATTCCAGCTTCCATGAGTTTCAGTAATTGCGCCTGCGCGGACTTCGCCATTGTCGCCTCCGCGATGTTGGAACCCCGATCTTTCGTCGACCGGTTCCGGCCTTCGCCGACCGCCCGGCCTTCGCAGCCGAAGTGACTGCTTCGGCGGAGTGGGCAAAGTCGGCTTCGGCCGACTGAAGGCCGGGGACCGACATTAGCAAAACACACGGGGTTTACAACGGCTTAGAAAGTCCCCGTCATGCGAATTCGGCCCACAGACCTATCCACATCCCACGTCCCTTCCAACCCTTTGGTATCCGGCCAAGAAGCCACTTTTCCCCGATTCTCACAGCGGCGGGCCTTGGCGCAAAGCGGGCCCGGGGCGTCGGTCCCTGGCGCCGTCGGGCAGGCCGCTTCGCGCGCCGTCGATCATATTGACGCCCGAGACCCGCCATGGGCGAAGGGCGCCGGACGCGGCGTCCTCCTCGCTCTGATCGAAATGATCGATGCGGGTGATCGACAGACACTCGATACGAAACGATAGCGCGGCGTTGGCGTCGAGGCCGAGCGCATGGGCGAGCGCCGAGCGGATCGAGCCGCCATGGCCGAAGGCGACGATGTCGCGCCCCCGATAGGCTTGCGTCAGACGCTCGATAGCGCCGCCGACGCGCTCGATCACCGCCTCGAAGCTCTCGCCGCCGGGCGGCGTCGCCTGGCCCGGCGCCTGCCAGACGCGGGCATAGGCCGGGCCCAACTTATCGCGAAGCTGGTCATAACTCATGCCCTGCCAGTCGCCGAAATGCTGCTCGGCGATGGCCGGCTCGATCACCGGTTCGGGCGGCGCGGAACCGCAAGCGCCAAGACTCGCGGTGACGGCGGCGGCGGTCTGCAGCGCCCGCTTGAGCGGGCTCGCCACCCAGACGGCGCCCGCCGGCAACGCCGCGGCCAGGGCCTCGATCGCGGCAAGGTCCGAGACATCGGCGCTGACGTCGTCCTGGCCATAGATGCGCCGGGCGGAGTTGGGGACCGGTGCGTGGCGGACCCACCACCAGCGGGTCGAGACGGTCATATGATGGCGACGATGGCGAGCAGCATGGCGATTTCCATCGTCTGCTGGGCGGCGCCCAAGACGTCGCCGGTGTATCCGCCGATGGCGCGCCGGGCGAGATAGGCGATGCCGAAGACGCCGACCGAGCCGATGATGAGGACGATTACGCCGGCCATCAGCCCGGGGAAACCCGGGATGAGGAAGTTGAGGAAAAACAGCGCCATGGCGCCGCCGAGAAGGAGGGTGAGGAGGATTTGGCCCTGATCCGGCTTGCCGGCGTCGGCGGCAAGGCCACTGCGCCTTGCCGGTTTCATCCGGTACATCACGGCGGGAAGGGCGGCGCGCGAAGCGATGGCGGTGGCGATCAACGCGGCGGCGACCTGGCCGGCTTCGGCGATGGCCGCCAAGGCCCCGACCCTGAGCCCGAGCGCGATTATCAGCGCCGAGGCGCCGTAGACGCCGATGCGGCTGTCGCGCATGATCTTCAGTTTTCCAGTCTTGGGCGCGGTATCGAAGAAGGCGTCGGCGACGTCGGCCAGGCCGTCCTCATGGAGCGCGCCGGTAATGACGATCATGACGCCGACGGCGATCAGGCCGGCGAGGAACGGCGGCAGGTTGAGACCGTCGGCGATGAGATAGGCCAGCGCCGCCAACAGCCCGACCACCAGGCCCACCAGCGGGAAGGCGCGCACGGCACGGGCGAGATCGCCTTTTTGCGGCGCCGCCCCGGCGTCCCGCTTCGTCCCCATGGGCAACCGGGTCAGGAAGCCGGCGGTGGTGCAAAAATCGCTCCACCATCCGGTCAGCGGGGCGGTGGATTGAGCTTCGTCGGTGTCGGTATCGGTGTCGGTGTCGGTATCAGCCATGGCTGGGCGCGTCCGATCCCGCCGGACCGGCCTCCGGTTCCTGTGTTCGATCCGCAGGGTAGGTTATAAGACAGATGCGGGCCGAGGCCAATTTAATCCGTCCGCGAACCGTGAACACGCGAGTGCGACCGATGGCGACCGACGATCCCCAAGCTTTGCCTGGACCCCTCACCTCGTTCGACGAGGTGCGCGCCTTGCTCCGCGCGCTGCCCGGCCCCGACGACGAGGCCCGGGCCAAGGCGCGGGCGCGGGAGGCCACGCTCACCAAGCCCGCCGGCGCGCTGGGAAGGCTCGAGGCGCTAACCGAATGGCTTTGCGCCTGGCAGGGACGCCACCCGCCCGGCCTCGACCATCCGAGGGTGGCGGTTTTCGCCGGCAATCACGGCGTGGCGGCGCGAGGGGTGTCGGCCTATCCGGCGGAAGTGACGGCGCAAATGGTCGCCAACTTCATCGCCGGCGGCGCCGCGGTGAACCAACTCTGCCGGGTGATGGAGGCCGACTTCAAGGTCTATGAGATGGCGCTGGAGGAGCCGACGTTAGATTTCACCGAAGCGCCGGCGATGGACGAGGCAACGTGCGTGCGCGCCATGGCCTACGGCATGATGACGGTGGAGGCCGGCATCGACGTCTTGTGCCTGGGCGAGATGGGCATCGGCAACACCACCTCGGCGGCGGCTTTGTCGCTGGCGCTGTTCGGCGGCGAGGCGGCGGACTGGGTGGGACCCGGAACCGGCGTTAGCGGCGAGGTATTGGCGCTGAAGACGGAAGTGGTGGCGGCCGGCGTCGAACGTCACGCCGACGCGCTTAATGACCCGCTCGCGGCGCTGCGCTGTCTCGGCGGGCAGGAGCTGGCGGCGATCGCCGGCGCCGTCATCGCCGCCCGGCTGGCGCACATCCCGGTGCTGCTTGACGGCTATGTGGCGTCGGCCGCGGCGGCGGTGCTTCACAAACTCGATCCCGGCCTCCTCGATCACTGCCAGGTGGCGCACCGCTCGGCCGAGCCGGGCCACCGACGACTGCTCGACGCCATCGGCAAAAGGCCGATCCTCGAGCTCGACATGCGGCTCGGCGAGGCGACGGGCGCGGTGCTGGCGCTCGGCGTGCTCAAGGGCGCCGTCGCCTGTCATACCGGCATGGCGAGCTTCGGCTCGGCCAACGTCAGCGGCAAACGGGACGGTTGAGCGGCTATTCCCCCATCTTCAAGAGCAGCCCGTCGCGCCGGGCGAGGCGGAAGACATAGAGGAAGAACGCCGAACCGAGCCCGAGGTATAAGATGTTGAGCAGCACCGCGCGCAAGAGATAGTCGGTGCGAAAGACGCCCTCGAACATGACCGCGCGCATGCCCTCGAAGACATAGGCCGACGGCAGCGCCCAGGAGACAACCTGCAGCCATTCGGGCAGCACGGCGACGGGGTAATAGATGGCGCTCACCGGCGCGACGGCGAAGATGGCGATCCAGGCCAGGCTCTCGGCGCCAAGCCCGTAGCGCAGGATCAGCGCCGAGACGACGAGGCCGATCGACCAGCCCATCACCAGGAGGTTGACGAAGAAGGAGAGCAGGGGCAGGCCGAGATCGAACACCGAATATTGATAGAGCGCGATGGCGAGGAACGCCGCCGGCACGACGCCGACGAAGGTGCGGATGAAGCTCATGCCCAGGAGCGCGAGGATCAACTCGTAAGGGCGAAGCGGGCTGATGAACAGGTTGGCGAGGTTGCGCGACCACATCTCCTCGAGGAACGGGATCGACACCCCGAGCTGGCCCCGGAACAGCACGTCCCACAACAGAACCGCGGCGATCAGCACCCCCGCCGCCTGGGCCACCCAGGAGCTGTGGGTCAGGAAGAACTGGCTGATGAAGCCCCAAAGGATCATCTGCACCGTCGGCCAGTAGGCGAGCTCGAGGATGCGGGGCCAGGAGCCGCGCAACAGATAGACGTAGCGCAGCACCATGGCGCCGATCCGGCGGAACGAGATGAATTCCCGCGCCGGCGCCGGGCTCGGGTAACGGCGTCGCTCTCCGCCCGGCGCGGTCATTGCGCCGCCCTCGCGCCTTCGCCGTCATGGCCGCCGTCATGGCGGACGATGTCGAGGAAGACCTCTTCCAAGGTCTCCCGGCCGTGACGCTGGACGAGCTCCGCCGGCGTTCCCCGGTCGACGATGGCGCCCCGGCGCATGATCATGACGTCGGTGCACATGCGCTCGACCTCGGCCATGTTGTGGGACGCCAGCAGGATCGTCGCCCCGGTGCGCGCCTGATAGCTCAGCAGGTATTGGCGCACCCAGTCGGCGACGTCGGGATCGAGCGAGGCGGTGGGCTCGTCGAGCAAGAGTATCTCCGGCTCGTTCAACAGCGCCTTCGCCAGCGCCACGCGCGAACGCTGTCCGGCGGAAAGGGTCCCCAGCGCCCGGTCCATGAATTCGGTGATCGCCAGTTCCTCGCACAACTGGCGCACCCTGGGCCGTGTCCGGCCGATTCCGTAAAGCCGGGCATAGACGGTCAGGTTCTCGGCCACCGTCAGACGCCTCGGCAGATCGATATAGGGGGAGGAAAAGTTCATCCGCGACAGCACCCGGTAGCGGTGACGCACCATGTCCTGACCGAGCACCGAAATCGTGCCGGCGGTGGGAAGAAGCAGGCCCAGGAGCATCGCCAGCGTCGTCGTCTTGCCGGCGCCGTTGGCGCCGAGCAGCGCCGCCGTCGCCCCGCCCTCGACCTCGAAGTCGATGGCGTCGACGGCGACGACGTCGCCGTAATGTTTGGTCAGGCCTTCGACTTTGATGACGGCTGCATCCATGACGGCCGATCATGGGATAAAAACCGGCGAACGGCCAGCGCGAAGGGGCCGTCACGCCGACGGTGGGGCGCGTCTCGGGGCGAAACTGCGGTGATTGGAATTAAGCGTGTTGGCTTAGAGGAAACGGCTCCGCCAAGCTTAGCCGTCCTAACTCTGGCGGTGCAGCCACCAGGAAGTCTCGTTGACCGAGTAGTAGGGCCGGTAATGGCGGATCGTCGATTCCTTCACCACCCAGCGGATCTGGTTGTCGAGCACGAATGCCTCATCATCGAGATAGACCACCAGAACGGCATGGGCGAGGCGAAGGTTCATGTCCTGGAGGACGACGATCCGCATG
>JADFPK010000210.1 GCA_022562375.1 Pseudomonadota bacterium | reverse complement strand
AGAAGCGCAGCGAGATCTTCCAGATGGCGATGCTGGAGCCGAAGCTGGCGATCCTGGACGAGACCGATTCAGGCCTCGACATCGACGCCCTCAAGATCGTCGCCGAGGGGATCAACGCGCTCAGGGGTCCGGAAAAGGCGACGCTGATGATCACCCATTACCAGCGCCTGCTCGATTACGTGGTGCCCGACAAGGTCCACGTATTGGCGCATGGGCGCATCGTCAAGACCGGCGGCAAGGAACTGGCGCTCGAGCTCGAGGAGAAGGGTTACGCCGCCTTCAATGCCGCCTCGAAGGACGCCGCATGAGGGTCGGGCGATGACAGTGCCGGCACATCGCGGCGCCAGCGACGTCCATGAGGCGACCTGCAAGGCCTATCTCGACCGTTTCGCCGCAACGCGCGCCGAACTGCCGGGCGCCGGACTTCCCTGGCTCGACGCCTGGCGCGCCAGCGCGATCGAGCGCTTCGCCGAACACGGCTTTCCCAGCCCGAAGCTCGAAGAGTGGAGGTTCACCAACATCTCGAAGCTGGCCGAGACCGTGTTCGAGCCGATGCCCTCGGCCGCCAACGGCATCTCGAGGGAAGACCTTGGCGGCTTCAGGCTCGAAGGCGCGTCCGATCATCTGCTGGTTTTCGTCAACGGCCGTTTGCGGCCCGATCTTTCCGATGCCGGCGCGCCGGGTGACGGCGTCACCGTCACCGGCCTGTCACGGGCGCTCGAGGACGACGCGGAAGCGGTTGAAGAAAGTCTTATCGGCGCCGGCGATCCATCCGCCGGCGAACGGGCGTCGTCGCTCGGCCAATTGAACGCCGCTTTCATGGGCGACGGGGCGGTGATACGCGTGGCCGCGAACGCCCAACCCGAACGCCCGGTGCACCTCCTTTTCCTCGCCCATGCGGACAAGGAGCCCACCGGGATGCATCCGCGCAACCTCATCCATGCCGGCGAGGGCGCCAAGCTGACGGTGATCGAAAGCTATGCCGGCCTCTCGGACGGCCCCTACTGGACCAACGTCATCACCCATGTCACCGCCGAGAAGGGCGCGGAGATCCAGCACTTCAAATTCCAGGCCGAAGGCGCCGGCGCCTTTCACATCGCCGCGACGGACGTGGATTTACACGAGGACGCGGTTTACACGAATTTCGTCATGTCGCTCGGCGGCATCCTGGCGCGAAACGAAATCCACGCCCGCTATAACGGCGAAGGGGTCCATTGCGCCCTCAAGGGGGTCTCCCTCGCGCGCGGCAGACAGCATGTCGACACCACCACCTCGGTCGATCATCTGAATCCTTTCGGCGTTACCGACGAGATCTACAAGGGCATCGTCGATGACCGTGCCCGCTCGGTGTTCCGGGGCAAGATACGGGTGGCGCCCGGGGCCCAGAAGACCAACGCCTATCAGCTCAACCAGAACCTGCTGCTGTCCGATCGGGCCCAGGCCGACAGCAAGCCGGAGCTCGAAATCTTCGCCGATGACGTCAAGTGCGGCCACGGCTCCGCGGTCGGCGATATCGACACCGAAGCGCTGTTCTATCTCCGCGCCCGCGGCCTCGAGGAGCGCGACGCGCGTACGCTCCTGATCGAGGCGTTCCTCGGCGAGTTGATCGACGATATCGAATTCGAGCCGGTGCGGGCGATGGCGCGCAAGGCGTTTACCGGCTGGCTCGCCGGACTGGGTGGCTGAGATGAACGAATCGGTCCAGGCCGTATCGCCCGCCAAGATCAAGCCCGAGACCGCGCCTTTCGACGCCGCCCGGGCGCGCCGGGACTTCCCCATCTTCTCGCGCCGGGTCCACGACCGGCCGCTGGTGTTCCTCGACAGCGCCGCCAGCGCCCAGAAGCCCGGCGCCGTGATCGACGCGGTCCGCCACTGCTACGAAGCGGAATACGCCAACGTCCACCGTGGCGTCTACTGGCTGAGCGAGCGGGCGACGGAAGCCTTCGAGGGCGTCAGGAAGACCGTTGCCCAATTCATCAACGCCGCCGAGGAACGCGAGATCGTCTTCGTGCGCGGCACCACCGAGGCCATCAACCTCATCGCCCACAGCTTCGGCCGCTATTCCCTCGAGGCCGGCGACGAGATCGTCATCTCGGCGATGGAGCATCACTCCAACATCGTCCCCTGGCAGATCCTCAGGGACGAGATGGGGGTCAAGCTCATAATCGCGCCGATCGACGACGACGGCGAGTTGATGATGGAGGCGTTCGCCAAGCTTCTCGGCCCGCGCACCAAGCTCGTCGCCATCACCCATGTCTCCAACGCCTTGGGCTCCATCGTCGATGTCGGCGAGATCGTCCGCCTCGCCCATGAGGTCGGCGCCCGGGTCCTGATCGACGGCGCCCAGGCGGTGCCGCACCTCGGCGTCGACGTCCAGCAACTCGATTGCGATTTCTACGCCTTCTCCGGCCACAAGCTTTACGGTCCGACCGCCATCGGCGTCCTTTACGCCAAGGCCGAACTGCTCGAGACCATGCCGCCTTACCAGAGCGGCGGCGACATGATCCTGGCGGTGAGCTTCGATAAGACCGAGTACAACGCCATTCCCTACAAGTTCGAGGCCGGCACGCCGAACATCGCCGGCACCATCGGGCTCGGCGCCGCCATCGACTATGTCAGCGCGCTGGGATTGCCCGGCATCGCCGCCCACGAGCAGGACCTGCTCCACTACGCCACCGCCCGGCTCAAGGAGATCGACGGCTTGCGTCTTATCGGCACCGCCAGGGATAAGGCGAGCGTCCTCTCCTTCACCCTGGCGGACGTCCACGCCCACGACATCGGCACCGTGCTCGACCGCGAAGGGATCGCCGTTCGTACCGGCCACCACTGCGCGCTTCCGGTGATGGACCGTTTCGGCGTGCCGGCGACGGTGCGCGCCTCGCTCGGCCTTTACAACACGCGGGACGACATCGACGCGCTGATCGGCGGGCTGGCAAAAGTCAGGGAAATTTTCGGCTGATGTCAGAGTTGCGCGATCTCTATCAGGAAGTCATCCTCGACCATTACCGGCGGCCGAGGAACTTCGGCAAGTCGCCGCTCTGCAACCGCCAGGCCAACGGCCACAATCCGCTTTGCGGCGACAAGCTGACGGTCTATCTCCTGGTCGAGGACGGCACGGTCGAGGAGGTGACGTTCGAAGGGGCCGGTTGCGCCATCTCGGTGGCGTCGGCCTCGCTGATGACGGAGATGCTCAAGGGCTTGTCGGTGGCCGACGCGCGGGCGCTGTTCGAGCGCTTCCAGGGCGCCATCACCGATTCCAACGATGGCGCGGAGTCGCTCGAGGATCTCGACAAACTGGCGGTGCTATCGGGCGTCAAGGAATTCCCGGTGCGGGTCAAGTGCGCGACGCTCGCCTGGCACACCTTCAAGGCGGCGCTCGATGACCGCCACGATACGGTGGTGACCGAATGACGCCCCAGCCCGGCACGGTAAAAAGGTGAAATGATGGAAGAGTCGCAAGATTTAGGCCCTCCCCCCGGCGATGCCGCCAAACCCTCGCTCGAGGAGGCGATCATCCAGGGGCTCGCCACCGTTTACGACCCGGAAATCCCGGTCAATATCTATGAGCTCGGCCTGATCTACGAGATCGACACCAATGACGAGGGCGACGTCGTGATCG
>JADFPK010000209.1 GCA_022562375.1 Pseudomonadota bacterium | reverse complement strand
CGCGGCCGATCGGGGGGTCGGCGAAGGCGCCGGGCCGGGGACGGGTTTCGCACGCGGTCCGGGCGCTGGCGCCGCCGTCGCCGGGGCCGAGGCGGCGAAGCGGTCAAGCGGCGTCTCGCCGATGGCCTCGTCGGCGCCGGCCTCGATCTGCCAGCGCAAAAGCGCCACCTTATCCGCTGTTAAGGCCATGGCGCGAAGCTATCATGTGCGTTATCTCTGATACAGGTTTTTGCGCGCGCGATCGAAATCGTAAGGGGGGGGCCGATGGAAGCCGACGTCGAACGGGACACGATGGAATTCGACGTCGTCGTCGTCGGCGCCGGCCCGTCGGGACTGTCCGCCGCCATCCGCCTCAAGCAACTGGCGAGCCAAGGGGGCCGCGATCTGTCCGTCTGCGTCCTCGAGAAAGGCTCGGAGGTCGGCGCCCATATCCTCTCGGGCGCGGTGCTCGAGCCGCGCGCGCTGGATGAGCTGTTGCCCGGCTGGAAGCAGTTGGACGCGCCTCTTAACACCCCGGCGACGGAAGACCGGTTCTGGTTGTTGACGGCGAGGCGGGCGTTGCGCCTGCCGACCCCGCCCGGGATGGGCAATCGGGGGAATTACATCATCAGCCTCGGCAATCTCTGCCGCTGGCTCGCCACCCAGGCCGAGGCGTTGGGGGTCGAGGTCTACCCAGGCTTCGCCGCTTCGCGCGTCCTGTTCGACGACAGTGGCGCCGTCAAGGGGGTGGCGACCGGCGATATGGGCATCGGGCGCGACGGCGGGCGCGGCGCCAACTACCAGCCGGGCGTCGATCTTATCGCCCGCCAGACCCTGCTGGCCGAGGGCTGCCGCGGCTCCCTGACCAAGACACTGATCGCGCGATTCGGCCTCGATGACGGCGCCGATCCGCAGACCTACGGCATCGGCATCAAGGAACTGTGGGAGGTGGCGGCGGCGCGGGGAAGGCCGGGGCGCGCCATCCACACCATCGGCTGGCCATTGGATCGGCGCACCTATGGCGGGTCGTTCCTCTATCACCTCGACGACAACCTCCTCGCCGTCGGTTTCGTCGTCGGCCTCGACTACGAGAACCCTTATCTCAACCCGTTCGAGGAGTTCCAGCGCTTCAAGACCCATCCCGCCATACGCCCGGTCTTCGAAGGCGCGCGGCGCATCGCCTACGGCGCCCGGGCCCTCAACGAGGGGGGCTATCAGTCGGTGCCCAAGCTGACCTTCCCGGGCGGCGCCCTGATCGGCTGCGCCGCCGGCTTCCTCAACGTGCCCAAGATCAAGGGCATCCACAACGCCATGAAGTCGGGCATGGTCGCCGCCGAAGCCGTCTTCGCCGCCATCGATGACGGCATCGGCGCCAAGGGCATTGGCGAGGGCGCGGCGCTGGAGGCCACCTCTTACCCCGAGAAACTCAAGCAAAGCTGGTTGTGGCGGGAGCTTTACCGGGTGCGCAATATCCGCCCCGGCTTCCGCCGGGGTCTGTGGGCGGGCCTCGCCCACGCCGCGATCGACGCCTATATCCTCAGGGGCCGGGCGCCCTGGACCCTTCACCACCGGCCCGATCATCTGGCGCTCAAACCGGCCAGCGCCTGCAAACCCATCGCCTATCCCAAGCCCGACGGCGCGGTCAGCTTCGACAGGCTGTCCTCGGTCTACCTATCCAACACCAACCACGAGGAAGACCAGCCCGTCCACCTCGAGATCAAAGACCCGGCCAAGGCGATCGACGTCAACCTGGCGATTTACGACGCGCCCGAGACCCGCTATTGCCCCGCCGGGGTGTATGAGATCGTTAACGATGCCGCCGGCGCGCCCCGCCTTCAGATCAACGCCCAGAACTGCGTTCACTGCAAGAGCTGCGATATCAAGGACCCGACCCAGAACATCAACTGGGTGGTGCCCGAGGGCGGCGGCGGGCCCGGCTATCCCAATATGTAAGGGCCGGATATGAGGGCCAGCGCGGATTTGGCAGGCCGAGGCCTGGCGACGCCCCGGGATTAGCGAAGTGCTAACTTTCAAGAGGCAATATTATCGACCTCGCCGGTGTCATTTGCGGTATTTACGGTCTCTCGGCAAGTGATAGGTGTTATATTACCGGGGTTGTTATTTGATCCGGCGCCCTCAAGCAGGCGCCCGTCCGGGAGCGTGGGAACACCGCCGTGGCAAGACTTGAACGCCAAAGCAGACTCATCGCTACTCCCTGGACCCGGTCGGCGGCCGCGGTCTGGGTAGCGCTTCTCGCCGGCGGCTGCGGGCAGATCGGGCTATTCGATGACAAGCCGCAAAGCGCCGTTCAACGCATCTCCCGCGTCCCGGCGCCGGCGACGATCCGCAGTGCCGGGTTCTCCGAGATCTCGTCCTACGGCAGCTACCTGGCGGGGCGCCATGCCGACAAGATGCGGGAAGTGGGCCTCGCCGCCGATCTCTTCACCCTGACCCTCACCTTCGACCCGGACAATCCGGATCTGTTGCGCCGAACCTATTACCTCAGCGCCACCGAAGGCCGCATGGACGAGGCGGCGAGCCTCGCCCGGCGTCTCGTGGCGTTACGGCCGAAATCGCCTATCGCCGGCGTCACCCTGGCCCTGGAGGACGCCAGATCGGGAAATTTCCGGGGCGCCCAGGAGCGGCTCGAAGAGCTGCCCCGCAACGGCTTCAACAATTTCATCGTGCCGATGTTGCTCGCCTGGACCCTGGCCGGTCAGAACAAACCGGACGACGCCGTGGCGGCGCTCAAGCCGCTGGCCGAGCGGTCCGGGCTCAAGCTGTTCCGCGACTATCATGCGGCGCTGATATACGACCTCGCCGGCGATATGAAGGCGGCGGCGGAGAGTTACGCCAAGGCGGTGCCGGGCAAATCGGCGAGCTTCGTCCGTATCATCGAGGCCATCGGCACCTTCTATGAGCGCAGCGGCCAGGCGGAAAAGGCCAAGGACATCTATCGGGATTATCAAGCGGCGAATCCCGACACCATGCTGATGCGATCGCCCTTGGCGCGTATCGCCGCGGGCGATCTCCCCGAACGGATGATCGGTTCGGCGAAAGCCGGCCTGACCGAGGCCTTGTTCAACCTGGCGAGCCTTCTGCATCAGGAGAACGTGCATGAGATCGCCTTGATACTGGCGCGCATGGCCCAGCATATCGGTCCCGACCTGCCGATCCTCCAGCTTCTTATCGCCGATATCCTCGACAGCCAGGGCCGCGGGAAAGCCGCCGTCGCGGCCTATGACGCCATCGCACCGGCCTCGCCATTCAGCTGGTCGGGGCGGCTGCGCGCGGCCTCGATCCTCAACAACCTGGACCAGACCGAGGCGGCGGTCTCCCGCCTCCGCGCCCTGGCGGCCGAGCGCCCGCGCCGCGCCGAGGCTCTGATCTCCCTCGGCGATATCCTGCGCTACAAGAAACGCTTTCGCGAAGCGATCGGCGCCTATGACGAGGCGCTCGGCCGGGTGACCAAGCTGCAGGAACGTCATTGGTCCCTGCTCTACTCCCGGGGCATCGCGCTTGAGCGGAGCAAGGAATGGGCCCGCGCCGAGTCCGATTTCCTCCGGGCGCTGGAGTTCAAGCCCTTGCAGCCCTACGTGCTGAACTATCTCGGTTATTCCTGGGCCGAGCAGGGCGTGCAGTTGGCGAGGGCGCTG
>JADFPK010000208.1 GCA_022562375.1 Pseudomonadota bacterium | reverse complement strand
CATCTATGAGGATGAATGTTTCATCCTCAACACCACGGTCAACCGCAGCTTCACCAAGGACCGCGACATCGAGCCGACCGACACCATCTTCTTCAAACTCATCTTCAAGCACCTTGGCGAAGTGACCCTTTAGCGCGCTATCCGGCCGGGCGCGTGGTCTCGATGGCGAAATTCGGCCCAGGATGTTTCGTATTCCGCTAGCTAGAGCGGTTCTTGGCTCTTTTGCACCTGTATCTTGCCGGCTGGAGGGATATATTGGATGGTGTAATATGGCCCATTAGGAAACCGCGTGGAAATATGCCCCAGTTCGCCCCGAGCGTGATCAGAAGTGCGCCCGCCCTCTGCCTGGCGGCAATGCTGCTCGTTGGTGGCGGGCCTGAGAAGGCATACGCCGAGACGCTCCAACGCATCATCGCGGTGGTGAATGAGGACGCGGTATCGCTCTTCGATCTCCAGGAGCGGATCAAGATGGTCATTTTTTCGTCGAACATGCGGGATTCGGCGAAGTTGCGCGATCGCCTGGCACCCCAGGTGTTGCGCGCCCTGATCGACGAGAAGCTCCAGAAACAGGCGGCGAAGCGTTACGACATCGAGGTCGACAGGAAGGAAGTCGACAAGGCCTTGCGCAGGATCGAAAAGCAGAACGGACTTGCTCCCGGGGGCTTGAAAAATCGCTTGAAAGAGGCGGGAGTCAGGATGTCGACCCTCGTGGAACAGATCGAAACCACCATCGCCTGGTCGAAGCTCACGAACCGCCGCATGGCCCGGAACATCGTTATCGGCGACGATGAGATCGACGAAGCCCTTGCCCGGATCGAGACGAATCTCAACAAACCCAGCCATCTGGTGTCACGGATATTTCTCGCCTTCGGTGTCCCCGCTAACGCGGCTAAAACCTTGGCCGACGCCAACCAGCTGGTGACGCAGATCCAAAATGGGGCGGCGTTCACCGGTCTCGCCCGGCAGTTCTCGCAAGGGGCGGCGGCCAGGAACGGTGGGGATATGGGGTGGGTGCGGCAGGGAGAGTTGGACCCAGAGCTCGACCGGGCGCTCATCGGTATGCGGCCGGGCCGGATCTCGGCGCCGATCAGGACCGCCAGCGGGTATCACATTCTGCTGCTCAGGAAACGGCGGTCCAACCAGAGACCACGGGCCGATGACACCGTGGTCTCCCTCAAGCAAGTGTTCATACCTATCGAAGCCGGCGCGACGCCGGAAGAGGCGGCCAACCAGAGGAATCTTGCGGCGACCATCGCCGAAACACTGTCGGGCTGCGACGATCTGGAAACAGCCGGGAAAGAGTTGGACTCATCGCTCTCCGGCGATCTCGGGAAGCTCAAGATCGGTGAATTGCCACCCGAGTTGCGGGCGCTGGTAACCGGGCTCGCCGTCGGACGCGCCAGCAAACCCCTGCCGACCGAAGGCGGTCTGCGCATACTCATGGTCTGCGACCGAAAGGAAGTGAAGTTAGAGATTCCGAGCCGCGACCAAATCCGCCGCGACCTCATCCGGCGGCAGGCGGATCGCAAGGCCCGGCGCTACCTTCGCGAACTACGCCAAACCGCCTTCCTGGACATTCGCCGATGATCGCCGCCGACGGAGCCCTTCCCCTGGCGCTGACGATGGGCGAACCCGCCGGAATCGGTGGCGAGATCACACTCAAGGCTTGGCTCGGCCGCACGCCGGCGCCGATATTTTTCGCCATCGATGACCCCGAACGCCTGGCGCGCCTGGCGTCGGCGCTCGGCCTTGACGTCCCCATAGAAGTCATTTCCGATCCGCTGCAGAGTTTGGCGGTCTTTCCCCGGGCGTTGCCGGTGCTCGCCCGGCCGCTGACGGCGCGGGTAACACCCGGGCGCCCCGACGCGGCCAACGTCCCGGCGGTGTTGGCCGCCATCGAGACCGCGGTCGAACTGGCGCTGGCCGGGCGGGCCGGCGGCGTCGTCACCAATCCGGTCCACAAGACGACCTTGTATGAGGCCGGTTTCGGATATCCCGGCCACACCGAATACCTTGGGGCGTTGACGGCACCCGGCGTGACGCCGGAGATGATGCTGGTCTGCCCCGGGCTCAAGGTGGTGCCGGTCACCACCCATCTAGCGTTGCGTGACGCCATCGCCGCCCTCACCACCGAGCGGATCGTCGCCTGCGCCCAGACCACGGCGGCGGCGCTCATCGACGATTTCGGTATCGAGGCGCCCCGTCTTGCGGTCGCCGCGCTCAATCCCCATGGCGGCGAGGACGGCAGCCTGGGCCGCGAGGAGATCGAGATCATCGCCCCGGCCGTAGTTGAGATCAAGAAGCGGGGAAGGGATGTCGCGGGACCGTTCCCGGCCGATACCCTGTTTCACCGACGGGCGCGGGAAACCTACGACGCCGTGATCTGCATGCATCACGATCAGGCCCTGATACCGCTCAAGACCATCCATTTCCAAGCCGGGATCGACGTCACGCTCGGCCTTCCCATCGTGCGCACCTCTCCCGGCCACGGCACCGCCCTGGGGATCGCCGGAACCGGTGCCGCCGATGAGGCCGGCCTGACCGCCGCCCTTGAATGCGCGTGGGAAGTGGCGGCACGCCGGCGCCAGGCCGGGCGGCGAAGGTCGGTTGCCTGACGCCCGCAAAGGTCCGGAAGAGCTTCCCCCACTGCGCGAGGTCATCGCCCGCCACGGCCTTTCGGCCCGCCGCGGCTTCGGCCAGCATTTCCTGCTCGACCTCAACCTCACCGCGCGTATCGCCCGCGCGGCGGGGAATCTCGAGGGGATTTGCGTCATCGAGATCGGTCCGGGGCCGGGCGGACTCACCCGGGCGCTGCTGGCATCGGAGGCCAGCGCCGTCGTTGCCATAGAGCGAGACCGGCGCTGTGCCGAAGCGCTAGGCGCCCTTGGGGACGCTTATCCCGGGCGCCTGCACCTCGTTTCGGCGGACGCGCTCTCGGTCGATCCGGTGGCGCTTGCCGCCGATCGGGGGTTAACCGGGCCGTTCAAGATCGTCGCCAATCTCCCCTACAACATCGCGACGGCACTGCTGATCAGGTGGCTGAGACAGGTCGAGGCGTACCAAGGCCTGACGCTTACCTTCCAGAAGGAGGTGGCGGAACGGTTGACCGCAACTCCCGGCACCAAGCGATACGGACGCCTTTCGGTGATGACCGGCTGGTTGTGCGAGGCGCGCATCATGTTCGAAATCCCGCCACGCGCGTTCGTCCCGGCGCCCAAGGTGACGTCGTCCGTCCTCACCCTGACACCGCTGGCCAGCCCCTTGGCGCCGGCCGCGTGGGAGGATATGGAAAGGGTCGTCAAGGCCGCCTTCGGCCAGCGGCGCAAGATGCTTCGCGCCGCGCTCAAAACGCTCGTTGCCGATCCATTGCCTCTCCTGGAAGCGGCCGGCATTTCCCCGACATCGCGGGCGGAGGAACTGGATATCCCGGCTTTTTGCGCCCTCGCCCGGGCCTACCGGGCGACGCTTTAGCCGCCGCCGCACCGCCGGGTTTACTGTCCCTCGCGCAGGGCCTTGACGAACTCGGGGAGCTCGACCTGGCGTTCGCGGCGCAGCCTTTCGGCGGCAAGGATGGCGCGTACCGCATCGACGCTTTCATCGACATCACGGTTGATCAGGACATAGTCGTACTCGGCCCAGTGGCTCATCT
>JADFPK010000207.1 GCA_022562375.1 Pseudomonadota bacterium | reverse complement strand
AACGGGCGATGAAGAGGTCCGTCAGGCTGTCGGCGGCGGCGAACATGACGGTGCCCGCCACCGCCACGATCTGCATCAGCGGAATGGTGATCCGGGCGCCGAAGCGGTCCAACAGGATGCCGGTGGGGATCTGGGCCAGCGCGATGCCGAAGAACATGCCGCTCGCCATGGTGCCGAATTCCTGGTGGGTCAGCCCGATCTCGGCCATCAGATCGGGCGCGATCACCGAGACGGCGGTGCGGTGGAAATGGCTTATCGCCGCTCCGGGAAAGAGCGCGAGGAAAATGACGGCGGCGGCGCCCATGGGCTGGGGAAACTCCTGGGAATGGGGGTCAAATAAGAAAGGGGTCACCCATTAGGCGCCCCCGGTGCAAGAGAATAATTCTCCCGCGACGCCCGGCACAGGTACCAAGGTCCGGGCCGGGATCGGACTCGGTCGCTGTAATGCGCATCCCGCTATACTCATCGGGTGGGCGCTGGCTGGTTAGACCACGGTTAGGCTCGGGTCCGGGCCCCGGTCGAGAACGTCCACGAGCAGCGAGAGGCCACGTTCCAGGCGGTCATGATCATGCACCGCGGCCAGGCACACGCGAACCGCGTGCGGCGGCGGGGCGCGGCCGACCACGAACACCTCGGCCGGCATGACGGCGGTGCCGCGGGACCTGGACTGGGCGGCGAACTGCTCGGCCCGCCACGGTTCCGGTAGCCTGAGCCAGAGGTGCATGCTGGCGGGCCGGGACTGGATGTCGAACCGACCGAGCACCCGCCGGGCAATTTCTTGGCGAGCCGCGGCCTCCCGCCGCTGAAAGCTGGCGAGTTCGTCGGCCGTACCATCCTCGATCCAGAGCGTTGCGATCGCAGCGGACAAAGGGGTGGCCATCCAAGTGCTGGCGCGAACCGCACCGGCGACGCGTTCGACCATGCCCCGCGGCGCGTGCACGTAGCCCACGCGTAGACCCGGCGCGATGCTCTTGGACACGCTGATGACGAGAAAGAAGCGCTCCGGCGCCAGGGCGGTGAGGAGGCTCGGGCGCTTTTCCGGCAGGAAGCCATAGACATCGTCCTCGATGATCGCGACGCCGTGGCGAAGCGCGATCTCCGCGATTGCCTCCCGCCGCGCTTCGGACATGCACGCCGTCGTCGGGTTTTGCAACGTCGGCATGCAATAGAGCGCCTTCGGTGCGCCCTTCCGGCACGCGGCCTCGAAGGCCTCGGGCACGATGCCTTCTTGGTCCATCGCCAGCCCCTGCAGGCGCAGGTTCATGAGGTTCGCCAGCGCCTTCATGCCGGGAAAGGTGAGGCTCTCGCAAAGCACGAGGTCGCCGGGCCGGGCGATGGCGCTGATCACCACCATCATGCCGTGTTGGGCGCCGTTGGTGACCACCACGGCTTCCGGGCTTGCATCCAGGCCCCATCGGGAGACCCAGCGCGCGCCGGCGGCGCGGTGCGCTGGCATGCCGGCAGAGGGTTGATAGTCGAGCAGCGACGATAGCTCCGCCGAGCCTGCGAGGTTTCGCAAGGCGTCCGCCAAGCGGCGCGCCTGATCGCCGGAGGCTGGCAGATTGAAGGACAGATCCACCAGTCCTGACTCCTCTCGCTTCGGTATTGCCAACTCCGTCTTGCCGACCGCATCGCCCTGAACATAGGTGCCGCGTCCGACCTCGCCGGTGATCATGTTTCGCCGCTCGGCCTCGGCGTAGGCGCGGCTCACCGTTCCCACCGTTACGCCTAGTCGGTAAGCCAGCTCCCGGTGCGGCGGCAGGCGGTCGCCGGGCGCAAGCCGCCCGCTCGCGACATCCGCGGCGATGGCCTGGGCGATGGCCAGATAGAGAGGCCCGCGCGCGCTTGACCCGCGCGCGCTAGATAGGTCAGGAGTCCAGATTGTCATGGTGACAATGTAACCATTGACTCGCTAAAACTGTCAACTATTAAATGAACAATCGTAACAATAACCGCGCTATTCATGTGCAATACAGGAAATTGTATGGATACAATCAAATCCCGCCGAAGCCTGATGACGGTTGCACGGCTAGGTGGCGTGATAGCCCGGTTCAGGGCCATGCTCGATTTGCTGTTTAAATGGCAGGGGCGAGCGAGGCAGCGCAGAGAGCTCATGCGACGTAGCGACCGAATGCTTGAAGACATCGGAATCAGCCGCGCCGATGCCCGGCGCGAGGCGTCGAAACCCTTTTGGCGCGAATGACGGATGCCGACGATGAAACGGATTGCCATTTTCCGGATCGACGCGAAAGCCACCAAGGTCCGGGCCGGGATCGGTCTCGATCGCGATCGGAACGCGGGCGCCGTTTCCCGGGATGCATCAGCGGTCAATGCGCTTCCCGTAAGTTGGATGAAGACTTAGTATCGGGAACCTGCGATCAGTCGCAGCCCAACCTCACCCTATCGCGGAGACCATAATG
Organism: Pseudomonadota bacterium; assembly: GCA_022562375.1. The sequence continues at coordinate 1,246 of JADFPK010000207.1, read as the reverse complement.
TGGCCGGATCGTCGCTATCTTGATCTCGTCGGCATCGAGCATCCCATCGTCCAAGCGCCGATGGCGGGCGCCACCTCGGCCGCGATGGCGGTAGCGGTGTCCGAAGCCGGGGGGCTAGGCTCTCTGCCCTGCGGAATGCTCTCGCTCGATCAGGCCCGCTCGGAGTTGAACATCATCCGTCAGCAAACCGACCGGCCGGTGAACGTCAACTTTTTCTGCCACACCCCGCCGACGCCCGATGAGGCGCGTGAACGGGCCTGGCGTGCGCGGCTTGCGCCCTACTATGCCGAGTTGGGGCTCGATCCGAAAGCGATCGGCGCCGATGCCGAGCGGGCGCCGTTCGATGCCGCCAGGTGTGACCTCATGGTCGAGATGAAGCCCCGCGTGGTGAGCTTCCACTTCGGTCTGCCGGAGGCCAGGCTGATCGACAGGCTGAAGGCGACGGGCTGCATCATCCAGAGCTCGGCCACCACCGTGGCGGAGGCGGTGTGGCTCGAAGCCCATGGCGCCGATGCCGTCATCGCCCAGGGAATCGAGGCCGGCGCGCACCGCGGCATGTTCCTCACCGATGACCTGGCCACCCAGGTCGGCACCCTGGCCCTCGTTCCGCTGATCGCCGACGCCGTGGGGGTGCCGGTGATCGCCGCCGGAGGCATCGGCGACGCCCGCGGCATCGTCGCCACCCTGGCACTCGGGGCGAGCGCCGTACAGATCGGAACCGGCTATCTGTTCTGTCCCGAGGCGAAGATATCGCCGATCTATCGAAAGGCCCTCGGCGCCGCGACGGAAGATGGGACGGTGGTGACCAACGTCCACAGCGGCCGCCCCGCCCGCGGCATCCCTAACAGGATCATGCGCGAGGTCGGGCCGATGAGTGCGGATGCGCCCGAGTTCCCGCTGGCGGCGCGTGCCGTTCAGCCGCTCCGCGCCAAGGCCGAGGCGCGGGGATCGGGTGATTTCTCACCGAACTGGGCGGGGCAGGCGGCGCGCCTCGGCCGGGAGATGGGGGCCGGGGACCTGACGAAAACGCTCGCCACCGATGCCCTTGGCGCGATGCGGCGTCTCGCCGGCGGGTCGCGATAGCCGAGGCCCCCGCGCCACCAAACAGAACGCGCAACAATCAGACGGGATCCAACTCGGTGTCCCAGTAGAGGAAATCGCGCCAGCTTTCGTGCAGATAGTTGGGCGGATAGGCGCGGCCGTTCTGCTGCAGTTGCCAGGTCGTCGGCTGGCGCGGCATGACCCG
>JADFPK010000206.1 GCA_022562375.1 Pseudomonadota bacterium | reverse complement strand
GTGGAGCCCCTGGTGCGCACCCCTCCGGCGAGCCGGCGCCGCGCGCGTTTCACCGCCCGGCGGGGCGGCGGCGGCACGGGCGCCGTCGCCATCGGCTTCTACGCCCGTGGGACTCACCGTATCGTCGATATCGGCGTCTGCGCCGTGCTGGAGCCCGGCATCGTCGCCCTGATCGCGCCGCTGAGGGAATTGCTCGTCCGCCTGCTAACTTCGGGCGCCAAGGCCGAGATCGCCGTCAACGGGACCGACAGCGGGCTCGACGTCGTCATCATCATTGGGGCCGATCCGACGCTGGATCAGCGGCAGGAGCTTGTGCGTTTCGCCGCCGCCGAGGATTTGGCGCGGCTGTCGTGGCAGCGCGCGGCGCCACGGGCCGGGCGCCGATCGGCGCCGCCGGCGGCGGCTCCCGAGACGGTGGTCGAGCGCCGTCCGGTCCGCCAATACTTTTCCGGCGTTGCGGTCGATCTGCCCCCGCGCGCCTTCCTCCAGGCCAGCAGGGCGGGAGAGGCGGCGCTGGTCGAGTCGGTGACCGAAGGCGTCGGCGAGGCCAAGCGGATCGCCGATCTTTTCGCCGGCGCCGGCACCTTCACGTTCGCCCTTGCCGGGCGCGCCGCCGTCCATGCCGTCGAGGCTTCGAGGCCCATGGCCGAGGCCCTGCGCCACGCCGCCAATCACTCAAACCTCGCCCATCCGATAGAGGTCAGCGTGCGCGATCTCATGGCCCGGCCACTCGCCGGCGATGAGCTTGCCGCTTTCGACGCGGTGGTGTTCGACCCGCCGCGCGCCGGCGCCAAGGCACAAGCCCGGGCGCTCGCCCGATCCGGCGTCGGACGCGTCGTCGCGGCGTCATGCAACGCCGCGAGCTTCGCGCGCGATGCCCGCATACTGGTCGACGGCGGCTATCGCCTCGACCGTGTCGTCGCCGTCGATCAGTTCCCGTGGACGCCACATCTGGAAATCGTCGCGTCGTTCACCCGCGAGGGAAAGGCGCGCCGCGCCTAAACGCCCGTCGCGCCGGTCTCCGCTTCCGTCGTCTCGTCCTGGTAGATCTTGCCGCCCCTATGCAGGCGTTTGGCGATGGCGGCGGTCTGGAACTGGGAGCGTTCGGTCGGCGAATGGGCGGCGAGGAACCGGGTGATGGCGATCAAGACGTTGCCGCCCTCCGCCGCGCCCGGCCATTCATGGTACTGGCGGACCCCGGCCTCCAGCGACTGATAGGCGTGGAACCCGGCGTCCTCGCGCAGCAGCGCCTGGGCGAGGGTCGCGATCAAGGGTGGGGTGGGATGGTCGAGGCCGAGATAGCGGGCGACGATGCGCGCCGCCTCGTCGATCTGGCTCTGGCGATCCATGACGGCGAGGAGACCGGCGAGGAGATCGTCCGCCCCCTCGGGCAGACCGTCGAAGTCCCCGGGCCTGGCGCCCGGCAGGGCCGCCGGGGGCACGTTGAGGAAGCGATTGACGTAAAGCGCCATGGCGCCGTGATAGATGCCGCGCAAGGAGTCCGAGGCCACCTTCCCGTTCCCGTCGGTCTCGATGCGCTTGAGCAATTGGTGGAGTCCGTTGCAGTAGGTGAAGCTGTGATGGGCCGAGTTCCAATCGGAGTGCTCGTTGGCGGTGCCGAAGCGGGCGAGGCGCAAGGCCGCGGCATAGGCCAGCGCCCGGCCGAGGTCGGCGCCGCGCGCGCCTTGGCGGACGGCGGCATCGAGCGCTTGCGTGATCGCCGCCGCGTCGTCGCCGAGGATGTCCTCGGCCAGCGCGCGATGACGGGTCCATGGGCCCGGCTTCGATCCACCCTCCGCGATCGCCGCCGGGAGTCCCTCGAAGGCGCTTTCGAGCAAGGGCACCAGGTCCACCGGATGACGCCAGGAATTGGATTCCTCGCGGCCCTTGGCGCTGACCAGCTGGCGGGTCAACGACGGCAGGATGTCCGAGGCGTGATCCCAGCCGATGACATCGAGGCACTCGAAGGCCTTGTTGATGGAGTCGAGCGCGTGACCGCCATCGGCGTAATAGCGGTCGGTGACGGCACTGAGCAGCAGACCGGCGAGCGCGCCTGGGCTGGCGCCCGAGGCGATGGCCGTCAACAGGGTGCGCTCGGCGCCGTCGCGGTGGCGCACCAGGGTCCAGTGGCGCAGCCAGCGCTTCAGCGTCTCGAAGGGCGGCGCCTCCTCGCCCAGTTTCTCGCGCGCCCGGTGGGGCGCCTCCCCGTCACAGTCCGACGCCACCCGGCGGATGCCCTTGTACAAGGCGAGATAGGTCTCATCCTCGGGCAGGGCGGGAATGAGGTTGCCGAGCGCCGCCAGCACCGTCAGTCCGCTGCCCCAGCCGTCGCGGTTGCGGACGCCGAACAGGGCGGCCTGGCGGATGATCTCGGTATCGCCGGCGCCGGCCGCCTTGAGGCCGAGCACGGCCTTGGCGATGACGAGGCCGATATTGTGGGCCATGCCGTCGCCGAGGCGCCGGCGCCAATGGCCGGCTTCGTCGGCGTGGCGGCAATCGCGCGCCACCCAGACCTCGCCATGGCGAATCTCCACCGGGCAGGTGGGCACGTCGTCCGCCCACAGGTCGAAGGTGGCGCCGCTTCTAAGATCGAAGCGCGCATGGTGCCAGTGGCAGGTGAGGATGCCGTCCTCGATCGAGCCGCGGTGGAGCGGAAAGCCAAGGTGGGGACAACGGTTATCGAGGGCCAGGACCTTGCCCGCGTCATAGATGACGAGGAGCGGCGCGCGGGCGCCGCCGAACACCAGCTTGCCCTTGGCCTTGAGCTCGTCCAAGGAGCAGACGCGGATCAAGCCGTCCGTTGTCTCGTCCATGTCCCCTGCTTCCCGGTCCCTTCGCGGCGCATGTTCGCCATCATCGCGGCGCGGGGCAGCCGTCATGGCCTGGTCCGTATCATATGGCGTTTAGGCGACGCCGCCGCAAACGATTGGCGCGTATCATGCCGAAAATGCCGGGAAATTTGGAGCGGTCGCGCCTGCGCTTAGCCGCACTGGGCGCGGTGGCGCAACAAATGATCGGCGAGGACGCAGGCCATCATCGCCTCGCCGACCGGCACGGCGCGGATGCCGACACAGGGGTCGTGCCGGCCCAAGGTTGCGATATCGACTTCCTCGCCTTGGACATTGACGGTCTTGAGCGGTTTCGAGATCGAGCTCGTCGGCTTGACGGCGAATCGTACGACCACGTCCTGGCCCGAAGAGATGCCGCCCAGCGTCCCGCCGGCGTTGTTCGAGAGAAATTCGACCTCGCCGTCCTTCATGCGCATCTCATCGACGTTTTCCTCGCCCGAAAGCTCGGCCGCGCCCATGCCGGCGCCGATCTCCACCCCCTTGACGGCGTTGATCCCCATCATCGCCGCGGCGAGATCGGCATCGAGCTTGCCGTAGACCGGCGCGCCCAAACCCGGCGGCACGCCGCTGGCGACGATTTCGATGACGGCGCCGGTGCTCGATTGGCGCTTGCGCACGGAATCGAGATAGCCTTCCCACATCTCGGCCATCGCCCGGTCGGGGCACCAGAAGGGGTTGTCCTCGATGGCGTCCCAGTCCCAGGACTCACGGTCGATCCGGTGGGGGCCCATCTGGATCATGGCGCCGCGGATGGTGATCGAGGGGCCGAGAATCTTGCGCGCGATCGAACCGGCGGCGACGCGCATCGCCGTCTCGCGCGCCGATGACCGCCCGCCGCCGCGGTAATCCCGGA
>JADFPK010000022.1 GCA_022562375.1 Pseudomonadota bacterium | reverse complement strand
GCGGGTCATCTTGGTCGAGGCGCCGGTCTCATCGATGAAGATGAGCTTCTCGGGATCAAGATCGGGTTGGGCGACGAACCAGGCTTGGCGGCGGGCGACCCCATCAGGCCGCTCTTGCTCGACGGCGCGCGCGGTTTTTTTTGAAGCTGATCCCGCGACGCTTGAAGAAATACCACACCGTCGCCGGACAGGCCGACACCGCCTGCTTCTCGGCCAGGCGCTCGGCGATCTCCGCCAAGCCGATGTCCGGCCGCGCCTTCACCAACGCCAAAATGAAAGCCTCATGGGCATCCAGCTTCGATCCGCCCGGTTGACCTTGCTGGCGCGCCGCAACCTCACCGGTCTCGCGATAGCGCCGATACCACTTCACCGCCGTCGAAACCCCGACCCCAAAACGAGCCGCCGCCCGGCGTCTCGAAAGACCGCCTGAAATCGACCCAATCACCCGAACCCGAAGCTCAGTACTGTAGCTCCGTGACATCGAACCCTCCTCTCTGGACCAGAGAGGATCGAATCACCGATCAAGCTTCAAGGGAATCCCCAAAATGATTCCACATTCACTGAAACCGCTCTAAATCAAGTCGCATCGACCCAAAGCGGACATCGGTACCCGGGCCTTTTTCCCACGATATTCGGGATTTTCATGGCATATGGCTCGACAATGGCCAAGGTTTTGAGTATAAATTAAGAGTGCCAACTGCATACTGTAGACACTTTCGACGATCCACCCATCTTCACGCGAGGAGAATGTTCAATGACGACGGCGACGAAGACGAATCAGAAGATCATCGTTGAGAGCGCGGAGGCGGTCCTTGGCCTTCACTGGTTCGTGGCCCGCGACTATACGGTGGCCGACGAAGGGCTCGAGATCGAGATCATCACGCCCGGTATCAAGACCCGTTTCGACTGGTCCGATCCTCGCAGCCACGACCATCATCAGGTGGTCTCGACCAATTATCAGAAGGCCTGGGAGGAAGGCCGGGCGGACGTCTACCGGGCTTGCGAGTGGGGGCAGATCCGCCGTACATACGACGATCCCAGCGGCCCCATCATCGCGCGCCGCGCCGCCATGGTGTACCAGGGAATTTTCGTCCGCCCCGATTCGCCCTTTAACGCCCCCATCAACCTAGCCAACAAAACCGTAGGCGTCCAGTTTCACCAGGGGTCCCATTACACCTCCATCGCCATGCTCGAGGGGTTCTTGCCCCGCGACGAGATCAAGGTCGTTCATTCGGGCACCGTGCAGGAACGCTACGAGGCCATGATGGACGGCGAGACGGACGCGGCGACCCTGATGGAGCCCTGGATCTCGCTGGCCGAAAAAAACGGCTGCAAGGAGATCATCGGCACCCACTATCAGGGAACCGAGAACGCCGGCGAGAAACTTGACCAGGATGTGCTCGACGCCCTTTGGCGGTCCGTCGGAAAGGCGGTCAAGCTGATTAACAAGGACAAGAAAAAATACATCCACTACATGCTCGATGAAATTCCCGAGAAATATGCCAAGCAGTTGACGCCCGACGATTTCTACCTGCCTCGGTTGCGCTATGTGGAAACGGTGCCCTATTCCCAGGAAGAGTTCGAGCGGGCCTACAACTGGATGGTCAGCTGGAATCTCGTTGGCGACGACGGGACCTACGAAAACCTTGTCTGCAACAGACTCTGATCCGGGCAAAACGACGGGACGCCGAAAATTTGGAAAGGCGCGCCGCAAGGGAGCAGCGCCCCCTCCGATCGCCTCGGGTCATCTCCGCCGGCATCCCATAATTTTATAAACAACCAGTTCCTCCCCGTAACGAAGTGGAAAAGTTGATTAACGCTAACGTATACACGATGACTGCGAACGATAATTATTAACATTCCAACCAGGGCAAATCCGGCGGGAAAAACACGGGACCCTGGGGGAGCGGGATAGGAGCATCAAACACCAACGACAGCAACCAGGGAGTGATCACCATGAAATCTACCACGAAGCGCTCGTTGTGCGCCCTCGTCGTCGGCCTAGTCTGGTTTGGACAGGCCTTGGCGGCGGAAACGAAGTTGACACTGTCCACTTTCACGATCCCATCGCTTTCCGCCTTCACCCCGCCCGTCATCAAGGCCAAGGGCTTCGACAAGGCCAATGGGCTAGACATCACGTTCGACGCCAAACCGGCGGGCCTCTACCGCACCGACTTCGCCGCCGGAACCAACAAGATAGGGGGCTCCGGCACCATTCTCGCCGACGTGGCCTTGCTCAACGAGAAGGGCGTCGAGACCATCTTCCTGTTCAACGTGTTCGATTTCTGGGGCACCGTGGTCGTGGGCGCCAAAAGCGGCATCAACACGCTCAAGGATCTAGAAGGCAAAAAGCTCGCCGCTTCCCTGCCGACAACCAATTACGCCATGTTCCGTTTCTTCGCCAAGGAGGCCGGCCTGGACATGTCTAAGGTCGAGATCCAAAGCTCGCCGGTGCCGGGTCTGGTGCCCATGGCCGCCTCGGGGCGCGTGGACGCGGTCCAGATGTGGGAGCCGGCCCATACGATTCTCACCTACAAGAACGACAAGTACCGGGCCTTCGACCTGGTTAGCGACTGGAAGAAAAAGAGCGGCATTACGACGGGGATGCCCTATCTCGGCGTCGCCGCCCACAAGGAATGGGTGGCCGCGAACAAGCCGTTGATTCCCAAGCTGTTCAACGCCTACAAGTCGGCGGCGGACTTCATAACCGCCAACCCGAAGGAGGCGGCCAAGATCATCAGCGACGCCTCCAAGGGAAAGCTCAAGCCGGATGTGCTAGAGTCGTTCATCCGCTCGGACCGGCTCGGGTTGCGCGTCTACTGGCCGGGGAAGGAACGCGATTCGGCCGCCGCCGCGTTCAAGGCCGCCCTGTCGATCGGCTATCTTAAGAAGATGCCGTCGCCGGGCGTTCTTTACGACGGACCGTAGATTTGGCGAGGGCATATTCCACGTGAGTGGAAACAGGCGATAAGCCCGCTCAGGCACTTGAGGGTCCAGAGGCAGAAACTAGGGCGATTCCATTTGAATGGAATTCGCTCTAGACAGCGTTCGTGCGTCCGGGTTCTTGGCGCCCGAGCAATGGGATGAAAGGGAGGGTGAGCCGCCATGATTTTTCGAAGTATCTACACGCCGACGAGGGGACCGATGGCAAGGATGAGGGGTAAGTTCCGGGAACAGCGCCCTCTCTTCATCGGTCTCGTCGTCATTGCGGTGCTGTGGGAGTTCAGCACGCTCTTTCTCCCGCCCATCATTACGCCCCCGCTCAAGGACATCGCCGCCGCGATGTGGTCCATCTTTTCCCAGTATGACCAGCTTGTCCACCTGATGGCCACCGCATCGCGCGTCCTGGTCGCCTTGGTCGTGTCCTTTGTTGTCGGGGCCGCCATCGGCATAGCCATGGGGACCATCGACAGCGTTCGCGAATACGTCAAGCCCATGCTCCACTTCATCCAGGGAATCCCGGCGCTGTCGTGGGTCATCTTCGCCGTCATATGGTTTTCCAACGTCGAGTTTCGCATCGGCTTTATCCTGCTCATCGTCACCATGCCCTCGTTCGCGCTCTACATCGACGGGGCCGTGCGTAGCGTAAACCTCGACCTCATCCACCTGGGCCAGGCCTTCCGTGCCAACCAGATGCAGCAATACCGCATGATCATCATTCCGGCGATCATCCCCGAGGTCATCAGCTCCTGGGTGGTCAACCTGGGAACGGCGGTTCGCGTCGCCATGGTGGCCGAGCTGATCGGCTCCAACATCGGCGTCGGATTCCAGCTTCTGAACGCGCAGGCGGTTTTCGACATGGCCGGGGCCATCGCCTGGACATTGAGCCTGGTCGCCCTTCTTTCCCTGTTCCAGGCTACGATTAATTTTCTGGAGGGGCGGTTGCTGGGGTGGCGGCCGAAGGGGGAACAGGCATGAAAGAAGAAGCTCCCATCCGCTTTGCGCAGGTGTCCAAGACGTTCCGAAAACCGGACGGGGAACCGTTTTTTGCTTGCCGGGAACTGTCTTTTTCGGTCGTGGAAGGCGAGGTCGTCGCCATCGTCGGCGAGACCGGGTGCGGCAAATCCACGTCGTTCAACATGCTGCTCGGCCTTCAGAAGCCCGACAGCGGCGAAGTCCGGGTATTAGGCAAGGATCCCTTCGTACAGGCTGACTCCCTGCTCGGCCTGGTCGGCATCATCTTCCAGACCGACCGTCTGCTTCCCTGGCGGACCGCCATCGAGAACGTCGCCTTCGGCCTCCAGATCCTTAACGTCGAGAAGGAAAAGCGCTTGAAAACCGCCAGAAACTGGCTGGAGCGCGTCGGACTCTTGGGATTCGAGGACGCCTACCCGCACGAGCTTTCCGGCGGCATGCGCCAGCGTGTCTCGATCGCCCGGGCCTTCGCCATCGAACCCAGGCTCCTGTACGCCGACGAAGCCTTCACCGCCCTTGACGAACTCACCGCCGCGCGCGTCCGCAAGGACCTTCTCGGGCTGATTCGCGAGACCGGCATCACCACCCTGTTCATCACCCACTCGGTGCCGGAAGCCGTGGACATTGCTCAGCGCATCCTGATTTTTGGGCGCCCGGGCCGGGTCATCCGCGAAATCGACCGGGACAAGGAGCTGGAAAACGGAAAATCCATCGCGGCCATAGAAATCATGGTCCGCGACGGACTTCAGACAGCCCGCGAGGCCATGATCGCCGAAGGCACGGCCGAGGACATGACCGCCGAGGATGTCCAAAAAATCAAAGCCGAACGTGGAATCTAGGGATGGGGCCGTGGCCAATTCCGGGCCGTGGCTTCAATCCGTGAATTCCTTGCCCCCGGCCGGGAAGTGGCGGCGTATCTCCTCTCCCGTATTGAAGATGTGATCACGCATTTCGGCCCCGGCGGCGGCGAAATCCTTCCTTTCCACTTCGGCGAGAATCCGCCTGTGCTCATTCGCCGCGCTCCGCAGCCGCTCGGACCGGCCCGTCCGGCGGATATATCGCTCAACCTTTCGGTGGAGTTGTTCGGCCATGTCGATGGCTGCCGCCGACCTGGAGGGACCATACATGACCCGGTGGAACTCCCAGTTCTTCATCACCCAGTTGTAGTCGTAGGTCTCGATGCCTTCAATTTCATCGCACAGGCGTCTGAGACGCCTGATGGACTCGGCGTTGAGCTTGGAACCGGCCTTTTCCACAAGGTAGCCTTCGATGACGGCCCGGATTTCGATCAGCTCGATGATTTCGGTGAGCTCCAGTCCGATCACCACGGCGCGGCGGTGGGCGATGCTGCTGACCAGCCCCTCGGCCTGGAGCCGGCGAAGCGCTTCGCGGATCGGCGCCCGCGATACCTGGAAGTAACCGGCCAGCTCCACCTGGTTGAGTTCCTCGCCGTCGGCGAACTGGCCGTCGTAGATCGCCGCGCGCAGGGCGTCGGCGATGTAATCCGACGTGGTCTTCCGCTCGCGAAGGGCCGGGTCGAGGCTGAGCCTGGCGAACCGGGCCGCCGTAACGCCGAGGGATTTTTCCGCGATCGGGTTCTTGACCATGTGACTCGATACGAACATCTAAGCCCGCGCCCGTGACGGGGCCCGAGAGGATGTCCGCCGCTTTCAGTTGCCGGCGGGCCGCCGAATGGCCTTACGGTTTAGGACCATACTTTCGGCGTCGGCCAAGGGCAAGGACGGCAAAATCCGCCCTCAGGCGCCTGAATCCATGGAGTCGAGAAGATTCTTGCCCACCGTGCTCAGGTGTTGGCGCATGCGCTTGGCGGCCAGGTCCATGTCCCGCTCGGCGATGAGCATTTGGGGTCAGAGCATTTGGGGTCAGGTCTTGTATTTTGCGGCGATCCGAAACCGGCATGCCGACCGCGGCGCCTGGATGACGGCGGCGCACGAACCTCATGGCTACACCCTGACCGAGATCGCCGCAACGGTTGGCCTGCAAGATACAAGACCTGACCCCTACTGCGTGTGTGACCCCTACTGCGTGTGACCCCTACTGCGTGCGACCCCTATTGCGTGAAATCAAGTCGCATCGACCCGTTCACGCCCATTCGATTTTACTCGAGGGCGATCCACAAATGGCCGTCATCGACGCGGCAGGCGTAGACCGTCAATTTGGTGCGGTTTTTCGAGATGTCGCCCAGGTATTCCTGGCCCGGCGAGGTGCCGTCCTCCCGCAGCTTGGTCGCCCACTCCCGAACGTCACCGGTCTGAAGGTCGAAACAGCTCTGGTGCCATCGGCAAACCAGGCCACGGTCCTCGGTGATGGTGCTGGCGGTGTGCGGTAGCTGTAATCCATCGCCCTCGGCCACAACCCGGCGTTCGTAAAGCGGCAGATGGAGGTGCGGGCAGGCATTGTTGAAGGCATAATAGGCGTCGGCCCCACGTACGACGACGACATCGTAGTCTTCGAAATCGAGAATTTTGCGTTCGCCGATTTCCAGTTCGTCTTCGGCGAAGACGCGAACCCAATTTTTGCCGGCATAAACCAGGGTCTGGCGGCGTTCCTTAGCATTCAGCTCGGCATCGGCTTCGGGACTCAGCCGGCGGATCTCATGCAGGGTAATACGTTCGCTGGTACCCCGCAGCCGCATCCTGACGAAATCGGCGACCTCTAGCTTGCTTGCGACCCGGTCATGCAGCGCCGCCGATATCAGGAGCCGCGTACCGGCGTCCTTGTTGGCGGCCTCGACCCGGCTGGCGACGTTGACCACGTCGCCGACCGCCGTCAGGCGTTGGTGGCCGATCGATCCCAGCGAGCCGATGACGGCCTCGCCGTAATGGAGGCCAATTCGGATATCGAAATCGACGTCATACATGGATGCGAAAAATGGCTTCATCCGATCGACGGTGGCCAGGGTTTGCAAGGCCGCGTTTATCGAGCGAAGCGGTGCGTCAGGCTGGTCGTCGATGCCGAAAATCGCCATCAGGCCATCGCCGACGAACTTGTCGATAAAGCCGTCATTCCGCTCGATAATATCGCCCACCTGCGCGAAGTAACGGTTCAGTAGGTACATCACGTCGTAAGGCGACAAACGCTCCGACAACGACGTGAAATCAGCGATATCGCTGAAGAAAATGGTGACGTATTTTGTCTCGCCCGTGCGCGCCGCCTCGGAACGGTCGAGCTGGTTGGCCATCATCAGATCGGTTTCGTCGAGCACCAGGCGTCGGACGCGAAGTTCGCCTTCAGGCCTGAGTTGACAAGCCAGACGCACGTCGTCGGCCAGCCCCAACCGTTCCGCCATGGAAGTCTCATCGGCCGAGCGTCGCGGACACGCTTTCAGGCCATCGAGGACCCAGATGCGGCAGGTCGAACATTTTGCCCGACCGCCGCAGGCATGCGCGAACGGCACGCCCGACCGCAGCGCCGCCTCCAGCAGGGTCTCGCCCGCGGCGACGTCGATATCTATCTTGTCCGGTAGCGAGGTTACTTTGACCATTTTCGCAAACAAACGTCCGCCACACTGGCTATCCGGCGGATATTAGCACCGGATCGCCCGGTCGCGGAATTAAGCGGACACCATATCTAATTCCATCCCCGGCGCTGCGCCAAGGATGCCGGGAAACCACCACCACGACGGAACGGCGGCGCGGCGGCTGCGCCGCCGTGATCGGCCGGCGGGGACCGGCGCCCTTCGCGCCGGTGCGTGGGCGTGTTACGCTTTGCCTCCACGACGACGACAACAACATTCGAGGACATCGGGGGAGTGCCGTTGACCGGGACCGACTTCGGCATGTGGGCGATCTTTGCCGTCATCATCGCGGCATTGGTGCTCTATGCGTTCGAACGCATCCCCCTGGCGCTGACATCGCTGGGGGTGATATGCACCCTCGCGGTGCTGTTCCACTTCGCCCCCGTCATCGACGAAACCGGCGCCAACCGCCTCGGCGCCAAGCAGTTGCTGGCCGGTTTCGCCAATCCGGCGCTGCTCGCCGTGGTCGGGCTGCTGGTCATGGGCCAGGGGCTGGCGGCGACCGGCGTGCTCGAGCGCGGCGCCGGTCTGGTGCTGCGCCTGGCGCGGGGCCATGCCGTCCTGGCGCTGGCGCTGGTCTTGATCACCGTGCTGGTGGTCAGCGGCTTTCTCAACAACACGCCGGTGGTGGTCATCTTCATACCGGTCATGCAGGTGCTGTCCGAACGGCTCGACCGTTCGCCGAGCCGGATGATGATGCCGCTCAGCTTCGCGGCGATCCTCGGCGGCATGACGACGCTGATCGGGTCGAGCACCAATCTCCTGGTGTCGGGAACGCTGGTGGAGATGGGACGCCCGGGCTTCGGGTTTTTCGATTTCACCGTGCCCGGCATCGTGCTGGCCGTCGTCGGCCTGGTCTATCTGGTCACCATCGCGCCGCGGCTAATGCCGTCGCGCGACTTGCTTACGGCGGCGCTGACCGGCGGCGGCCGTCAGTTCATCGCCCAGATCAGCGTCGCCGAGGGTTCGCAATTCGATGGCCTGGCGCCACTCGGCGGTTATTTCCCGCAACTGGCGGAGGTCACCGTCCGCATCCTCCAGCGCGGCGAGCACGCCTTCGTGCCGCCCTTCGATGACGAATTGACCCTGGCGCCGGGCGACATCCTGGTCGTCGCCGCGACGCGCAAGGCGCTGACCGATCTGCTCGGCGATGAAACCGATCTTCTGCACCCCGATCTTGGCGATGAGCCCGAGGGCGAGGCGGAGGCCGGGGAAGAACCCCGCCGCTGGCAGGCCGGCAGCCAGACATTGGTCGAGGTCATGGTGACGCCGACCTCGCGCCTGATCGGCCGGACGCTGGAGCAGATCGGCTTTCGTTACCACACCCATTGCATCGTCGTCGGGTTGCAACGGCAATCGCGGATGATCCGCAGCCGGATCACCGAGATCCGCCTCGCCGGGGGCGATGTGCTGCTCATCCAGGGACGGCGAGAGGACATCACCGCCTTGCGCGGCAATCCCGACGTGTTGTTGATCGAATGGTCCGCCGCCGATCTGCCTTCGGTCCATCATGCGCGCCGGGCGCTGGCGATCTTCGGGGCGGTTCTCGCCATCGCCGCGTTGGGCATCTTGCCGATCTCCATCGCCGCGCTCAGCGGCGCCGGTCTGATGTTGGCCGCCAACGTGCTCAACGTCCGCCAGGCGGGCCGCGCCATCGACCGCAATGTGGTGATGATGATCGCCGCCGCCCTGGCCTTGGGCATTGCCATGCAGGAAACCGGCGGCGCCGACTTCCTGGCCGGGGTGTTGCTGAGAAGCGCGGGCGACTTCGGCCCGGCGTCGGTGTTGTCCGGATTCTTCCTCCTCGTCGCCGTGCTGTCGAACCTGATCAACGCCAAGGCCACGGCGGTGCTGTTCACGCCGATCGCCGTCAGCCTCGCCACCGGCCTCGGCGTTGCGGTCGAGCCCTTCGCCGTCGCCGTGATTTTCGCCGCCAACTGCAGTTTCGCCTCGCCGATCGGCTACCAGACCAACCTTCTGGTGATGGCGCCCGGCAATTACCGGTTCCTCGACTTCACCCGCGCCGGCGCGCCGCTGGTGATCTTGGTGTGGCTGGCATTCACCCTGTTCGCGCCGTGGTATTACGGGCTTTGATGGAGGATCGTTAGGTGGTATTCAATATCGGTCCGCCCCCGGTTGCGGGCGGCGCCGGCGTCACTCAGTGACGCCCATCAACATATTTCGCTCCCCCCTCTGCCGACGAAACCGGTTCGGGTGCGGCGGAGCGCGCAACATCCCGAGCAACGACCATGAGCTATGCCATTCCCTGTCCGCCGGTGCCGACGGTGCCGATCCCCGGGTCTTCCGATGTCTTCCCGGTTCGCCGCATCTATTGCGTCGGCCGCAATTATGCCGCCCATGCCCGCGAGATGGGGCACGACCCGGACCGCGAGCCGCCGTTCTATTTCATGAAGCCCGCCGACGCCATCCTCCCCGGCGGTTCGGTCATGCCCTACCCGTCCGCCACGTCCAACCTCCACCATGAGATCGAACTGGTGGTCGGCATCGGCAAGACCGGCCGGGACATCCCCGTCGCCCGGGCGCTCGAGCATGTCTTCGGTTACGCCGTCGGTCTCGACATGACGCGCCGGGACTTGCAGGGCGAGGCCAAGGAGGCGCGCCGGCCGTGGGACATGGGCAAGGGGTTCGATCACTCGGCGCCGTGTTCGGCGATGGCGCCGGCGAGCGACATCGGCCACCCGGAGGAGGGCGCCATCCGGCTCAAGGTCAACGGCGAGACGCGCCAGGAGGGCGACCTCGGGCAGTTGATCTGGAGCGTCCCGGAGACGATTTCCCATCTTTCCCATTTGGTCACCCTGGTCGCCGGCGATCTGATCTACTCGGGCACGCCGGCGGGCGTCGGCGCCGTCGAACGCGGCGATAAACTCGAGGGCCATGTCGACGGGGTCGGCGATCTGACCATCACCATTGGCGATTGATCGGCGGCGATCGATCGGCGGCGATCGACGGGCGGCGAATTGGGATAAGGGGGAACACGATGCGGCTGGTGACATTTTCCGACGGCGATGGAAGGCGGATCGGCGTCCTTTGTGACGGCGATAAGGTCCTCGATCTTGCCGCCGCCTGCCCCGATCTGCCGCGCGACATGCTTGGCTTCATCGCCCTTGGCGATGCGGCGCTCGGCCCGGCGGGCGATGGGGTGGCCGAGGCGGCGAGGGACGCGCTGATCGCGGTCTCGGCGGTCAAATTGCTGGCGCCGATCCCGCGTCCGGCGCGGAACATCCTTTGCGTCGGCAAGAACTATCACGAGCACGCCAGGGAATTTCAGGCCAGCGGCTTCGACAAGAGCTCGGGCGGCGTCGACGTTCCCGACCTGCCGATCATCTTCACCAAATGGACATCGAGCGTCATCGGGCCCGGCGAGCCCATTCCCGGCCATCTCGATCCCACCGCCAGCGTCGATTACGAGGGCGAGCTGACCATCGTCATCGGCAAGGCCGGCCGCAAGATCTCCCGGGCCGACGCCTTCGACCATATCTATGGCTACACCATCATCAACGACGTCACCGCCCGCACCATTCAGCGCCGCCACTCCCAGTGGTTCCTTGGCAAGAGCCTCGACGGCTTCTGTCCCATGGGTCCGTGCCTGGTGACGGCGGATGAGGTAAAGGACGTCGGCGCGCTGGAGATGACGACCCGTGTCAACGGCGAGGTGCGCCAGCAGGTGTCGGTCGCCGATCTCATATTCGATATCCCCACCGTGATCGAGACCATCTCGCTCGGCATGACGCTCGAGCCCGGCGATCTCATCGCCACCGGCACGCCCGCCGGCGTCGGCATCGGCTTCGATCCGCCGAAGTTCCTCCGGCCGGGCGATGAGGTGGCGATCACCATCGAGCCCATCGGAACGCTGGAAAACCCGGTGGCGTGAGCCCGGTGGCGTGAAAAGGAGCGCGTGTTGACCCCGACGGAGCAACTCTACGAAAGGCTGAGGGCCGAGAAGATCGATTTCTTCGTCTCGGTGCCGTGCAAGTTGCTGGCCGAGCTCATCGAACGCCTCGAAGATGACCCGGATATCACCTACACGCCGGTGACGCGGGAGGAAGAGGGCCTCGGCATCCTCGCCGGCGCCTATATGGCGGGCAAGCGGCCGGCGCTGGTGATGCAGAACTCGGGCTTCGGCAACACCGTCAACGCCGTCTGTTCGCTGCTAACTTATTTCAAGATACCGGTGGTGTTCCTCACCAGCCACCGGGGAAGCGAGGGCGAGCCGGTCGAGGCCCAGCGGGTCATGGGGGATGCGGTCAAGCCGTTGATGGAGGCCGTCGGCGTCGATTGCATCGAGATCGTAAGCACCGCCGAGCTCGACCGGGTCGGGGAAGGCATCAATAGGGCGTTCGAGACCCAAAAGCCCGTCGGCTTCCTCTTCCCCTTCAGTTTCTGGGAGGGCGGCGAATGATGCGAAGCTTCGATCCCGCCGTTCGCCCGCCGCCTCCGATCGCGGCGCTGAAACAGACTGAAAGGTATTAACCTTGAGACGATTCGAAGCGACCGAACGGGTCATGGAGGCAATCACCGACGAGTTGGTGGTGTGCAACATCGGCCACCCGGCCCAGGAGCTGTTCGTCATCCGCGACCGGCCCGAGAACTTCTACATGCTGGGGTCGATGGGGCTCGCCTCCTCGATCGGCCTCGGCCTCGCCATGTCCCAGGCCAAGAAGGTCGTCGTGCTCGAGGGCGACGGGGCGGTGGCCATGAACATGGGCTCGCTCGCCACCATCGGCCTGGTGCGCCCGGCGAACTACCTGCTGATCATCATCGATAACGAACGCTATGGATCGACCGGCTTCCAGCCCTCCTTCACCGCCGGTAATTTGCGCCTCGACGCCGTCGCCCGTGCCTGCGGCGTCGAGCGCGTCACCCTGATCGAGGAGGAAGCGCGGATCACCCCCGCCGTCGAAGGCGCGCTTGGCGCCAACGACGGTCCCCAAATCATCGTGATCAAGACCGAAACGGGCATGCCCGACGGCATCGGCGTCATCCCGATGGACGGGCTTAGCATCCGCGACCGCTTCGTCGACGCGGTCGGGGCGTAAACCGCCCCCCGCGTCCGGCTCGTTCGCGTTTTGGCGCTGATATTGGAGACAGTATATATTTTTCCGAAGCTAGAGATTGGTTCCAAGCCACTGAAAACTATATACTGTCCCCATTTAACGGTCGCGTTTTGGCGCTAGTCGAGCTTGAAGTGCGCACGCGGCGCGAACTCGGCGATGGTGCCGCCGGGCGCGCGGAACTTGACCGGGACGACGCCGGGATCTGAGATGATCTCGTAGCCCTTGTCCTTGATCTCCTCGATCCGCGCCTCGATGTCATCGACCTCGAAACCGATATGATGGATGCAGGGGCCTTCGCCGGCGGCCTTCGCCTCGTTCGATGAGTCCTCGCCGTCGTACTTGACCAGGGCGATGTCGATGTTGCCGTCGGTCATGTGGCGGGAAAAGTGGTCCCGGTTGCGCCCTTTGCGGACATCCCTGAAGCCCAGGTAGTTCTCGTAGAAATCGCCGGCGGCCTCGAGATCGTCGACCTTTATCGCAATGTGCCTGATCTTCATGTCACCTTCTCCCGTCGAATCGACGCCTGGGGCGCCAAAACCATCGGCTGGGCGCCCGTCAACATAGGAACGAGACCCGAGCTTCCAATTTAGGCTATGATTTTATAGAATGGAACCAGGGCTCGCGCCACCCCGGTATTTCCGAGGGGGTGCGCCGTGTAAGCAATACTTACGGGTCCGGTAAATTTGGTCCGCTTAATCTTCGGGCCGTAACACCAGGGAACAAGGAGACGCAAAAGTGACTGATAGAATCACCCATGGAACGTTTGGAATCGCCGCGGCGGCGGTATTCTCGGCCGCGGTGTTGTCGATGGTTGCGCTCTCGGCCGCCCAGGCCGCTGAGTGGACGCCGAAGCAGGTCACCATCATCCTGCCCCATTCGCTTGGCGGCGGGCAGGATCGCCTGACCCGGGTGCTGGTCAAGGTCTGGGCGAAGAAGCTCGGCACCAAGATCAAGGTGCTGAACAAGCGCGGGGCGTCGGGCCGTATCGGCTTCGACTACTTCCGCACCCAGCCCCAGGACGGCACGGTTCTGATGACCACCAATATCGCCACCACGGGCATCATGTACGCTTCGCAAAAGCCGGATTGGAAGTGGGAGGACACCGTCTACCATCTCGGCGTCTTCGGGGTCGATCCGGGCGCCATATTCGTGCTCAAGGATTCGCCCTTCAAGTCGATCAAGGACGTCATCAGTGCGGGCCAGAAGAAAACCACCGTCTTCGCCCTGAGCTCATGGCGCAGCACCGAGAACATCA
>JADFPK010000205.1 GCA_022562375.1 Pseudomonadota bacterium | reverse complement strand
CATCATTGCGGCTGCACAGCCAGGCCGAGCGTTTGTTGCTGTCGCCGCCGCGGAAGCGAAAAAGAAGCAACGCGCAGAACAGGTTGGCGAGCAAGGCGAGGACGCCGACCGAGCCCATGACCAGGGCGTCGGGGGCATCGAGCAGAAACGCGTTATAGGCCGTGGCGCCAAGCACCCATAGGGCGAACAGGGCCATCGACGCACCCTTGACGAGCGCCGCCCGCGCCCGCCAGCGGATCGCCATGGGGAGCACGAGCAGGGTAATGCCGTAAGTCGCGGCATCGGCGAGAAAGTCGAGGGCATCCGCCTGCAAGGCGACCGACTTGGCCCCCAAACCAGCCCCCGCCTCGATCAGGAACATGGCGGCGTTGACCGCCAGCACCACCCACATTATCCGGCGATAGGGGGTCTCGCCGGCATCGCCGATCCCATCGCAGCATTTGCCTTCCATCGCCATTCAGACTTCCACCTCTTCCGTCGCGGCCTCGCCGACGTGATGGATCATGTCGGCGATCATGGAACTGATGTGTTCGTCGGCCGGGGAATAGAAGACCTGCTTGCCGTGGCGCTCCGCCTTCAAGATCCGGGCGGCGCGCAAAAGACGCAGATGGTGGCTGATCAAGGACTGGGACGACCCGAGACGCGCCGCCAGCTCATTCACGAAGACCGGCTTTTCCTGGCACGCCAGGATGATCCTGAGGCGCGTCGCATCGCCCATAAGGCGGAACATCTCGGCCATCTCGATGGTCTGGTCTTCGCTCGGCATCGCTATCGGCTGGTGAACATCACAGACACATGAACGTATGTTCATATCTACATTATGATCATCCTGTCAAGGATGAACCGCGGGCGGCGAGGTGCGTCGCGGCCCTCATCGCCGACGGGCGGATCGAGGATTTCGGGCGGGACGCGGGGGAGCGGGAGGGGTGAGGCCAGTCGGGTAACGTTCTAGCCGGCGCCGGCGTGGCCGATGCCTTGCAGCGCCGCCTCTATCTCATCGAGGACGGCGGCATCGTCGATGGTGGCCGGGACCCGGTATTCCTCGCCGTCGGCGATCTTGCACATGGTGCCGCGAAGGATCTTGCCGGAGCGGGTCTTGGGCAGGCGCTTCACCACCACCGCCGAGGTGAAGGACGCCACCGGGCCGATCTGCTGGCGCACCATGGCGATGAGCTCCTTGACGATATCGCCGTCGGCGCGCTCGACCCCGGCCTTGAGCACCACGAAACCGAGCGGCACCTGCCCCTTCACCTTTTCGGCGACGCCGATCACCGCGCATTCGGCGACATCGGGATGGCCCGCGAGGACCTCTTCCATGCCGCCGGTGGACAGTCTGTGTCCGGCTACGTTGATGATGTCGTCGGTGCGGGACATGATGAAAAGATAGCCGTCCTCGTCGATGTAGCCGGCGTCGGCGGTGAGGTAGTAGCCGGGAAAGTCGGAGAGATAGGACCGCTTGAAGCCCTCGTCGTTGTTCCACAGTGACGGCAGGCAGCCCGGCGGCAACGGCAGCTTGATGACGAGGGTGCCGATTTGGCCCGGCTTGACCGGCCGGCGGTTCTTGTCCAGAACGTGGACATCGTAACCGGGGACCGCCTTGGTCGCGCTGCCGTATTTCATCGGCTGCATGCCGAGCCCGATGCAATTGGCGCCGATCGCCCAGCCGGTTTCGGTCTGCCACCAGTGATCGATGACCGGGACCCGGAGATGGTGCTCCGCCCACTTGACGGTAGGGGGGTCGGCCCGCTCGCCGGCGAGGAACAGGGTGCGGAAGCCGCCGAGGGCGTATTTCTTGATGTGTTCGCCGTCGGGGTCCTGCTGCTTGATGGCGCGAAAGGCGGTCGGCGCCGTGAACAGCGCCGTCACCCGGTGCTCGGAGATGACGCGCCAGAAGACGCCGGCATCGGGGGTGCCGACCGGCTTGCCCTCGAACAGGATGGTGGTGCAGCCGTGAAACAGCGGCGCATAGACGATGTAGGAATGACCCACCACCCAGCCGATGTCCGACGCCGCCCAGTAGACCTCGCCCGGGTCGATGCCGTAGACGTTCTTCATCGACCATTTAAGCGCCACCGCGTGGCCGCCGTTGTCGCGGACCACCCCCTTGGGCAGGCCGGTGGTGCCCGAGGTATAGAGAATGTAAAGCGGATCGGTCGCCGCCACCGGCACGCAATCGGCCGGCTCGGCGGATATCATGACCTCGTCCCAGTCGATGTCGCGGCCCTCGATCATCGGCGCCTCGGCCATCGCGCGCTGCACCATGACGCAAACCCGGGGCTTGTGATCCGCGAGATCGATGGCGGCGTCCAACAGCGGCTTATATTCGACGATCCGGCCCGGCTCTATGCCGCAAGAGGCGGTGATGACGCAGACCGGATGGGCGTCGTCGATACGGGTGGCAAGCTCGGGGGCGGCGAAACCGCCGAAAACCACCGAGTGCACCGCCCCGATGCGGGCGCAGGCGAGCATGGAGATGACCGCTTCCGGTATCATCGGCATGTAGATCAGCACCAGATCGCCCTTGCCGACGCCGAGCGTCTTGAGACCGCCGGCGCACCGGGCGACACGCTCGCGAAGTTCGGTGTAGGTGAAGCTCTTGATCCGGCCGGTGACCGGGCTGTCGTAGATCAGCGCCTTCTGGTCGCCGCGTCCGCCGTCGGCGTGGCGGTCGAGCGCGTTGTAACAAGTGTTGAGTTCGGCGCCCTCGAACCAGCGGTAGAATGGCGGATTGGAGGAATCGAGAACCTGGTCCCACTTGCGGTGCCAGTCGATCCCCGCCGCCGCCTCGGCCCAAAAGCCCGACGGGTCCTCGATCGACCGGCGGTAGGCTTCCTCAAATCTTCCGGGCATCGCGCCGTCTCCTGATCCTTCGTTTCGCAAGCGTCGCCTATCGCCAAGGGTCGGCGCTCGGGCCTGCCCTCCGTACGACTTCGGGAGGCGGGCGGCGCGGGCGGGTAAGTAAATTATGCCGTGGCGATCAAAAAAGCCAGGATCGCTCGAACTCGTCCGCCGGGGAAGCGGCGGCTGCACCACCGCGCGCGCCTTGGAAACGGCCTGGTCAGGATTGAATGGCCGCCAAAGGACGTTCGTGCCCTATAATGGCGATCACCGAAGCATGAGGATCGCCGGCGATAAGCCCGAGCCTGCCCGAATGGACGCCGCCTGGCGGCGCGCGGCGAGCAACGGAACGGTTCCGGTGCGCTTTCGCCCGAGGCATGATTATGATACGCCGCGTTCTCGATGAAACCGCGACTCTCACTGGCCCAACTCTCACTGGCGCAACTCTCACTGGCCCAACTCTCACTGGCAAGGCACGATGAGCAAAAAAACACCCCGGATCGTCCAGGCCCATAGAAGCAAGGCCTTCATGGAAAGCCCCGACGCCCGGGCTCTCCGCATCTTGGCCGAGTATCTCGAGCCGGCAAAACGCTTCGAAGATCTCGAGGTCAAGGACACCATCGTCTTCTTCGGCTCGGCGCGCACGCTTTCGCGCCAGACCGCCGAGGCCGGGCTTGCGGCCGCCGAGCAGGGAATGGGCGATGTCGAGGAAGCCCGATCCCGGTTGGAGATGTCGCGCTATTACGAGGATACGCGGGAGCTCGCCAAGCAACTGACGCTGTGGTCCAAGGGCCTGACGGACACCGGGCGGCGTTTCGTCGTCTGCTCCGGCGGCGGACCGGGCATCATGGAAGCCGCCAACCGCGGCGCGTCCGAGGCCAAGGGGGTCAATATCGGGC
>JADFPK010000204.1 GCA_022562375.1 Pseudomonadota bacterium | reverse complement strand
AGGCAAAAGGGACCGGTCACTGCTTTTCAGATTCATGCACAGATGGTGGACAAGTACAGGAATAAGCGGAGCATCAATTTAGCACTTCAGAATCTCGCCCAGAATGGCCACATCGTTGAGAGCCAAGAATATAAAAAACGTAGAAAGCCAAAAAACGCCAAATTTTGGGCCGTTGTCCCATAACCGAAGAGTTCAGCGAATCAATTGGCCTCTATACGGTGAAGGTGGGGGCGTATTCTGTGGAGATGCCCGTCACTCTCGTAGAACTAATGTTTGAAGTTATCCGCTACGTTACCCGAGAATGAAAAAGGGCTGAGCGGTCTTCCGCCAAGCCCTCGGAAAAAATGGTGGGCGCTGCTGGGTTTGAACCAGCGACCCCCGCCGTGTGAAGACGGTGCTCTCCCACTGATCTAAGCGCCCGGAACCGGGGCCTTGGCGCCCCCGTCAATGCCTGTGCGCAGCCCTCTGGTCGCCAAAAAAGCGCAACAGGAACGAGGCCCGCCACGGCGGCGGTCAATCGGCGAGCATGGTCAAGGCGGCCCGGCGGTCTCCCGGCTTCAGTTTGAGGAACAGCGCGCGGGCTTTCTTGATGTCTCGTTCGGAACCGCTCTCGGCGGCGGCCTTGAGGGCAACCGTCGTCGGATCATCCGCCCCGCGGATGAAAACCAAGGCTTTCGCCAGGCGCCCCATGGCGGCGCGGTCGATCTTCGTCTCTTCCATTCGGGAGTGTCCCCCAGGCATCGGCCCGTGTCGTCGCGCCGATCCGTCTTGTCGGGAGTGAAGGGCCGAAAATGGTGGGCGCTACTGGATTTGAACCAGTGACCCCCGCCGTGTGAAGACGGTGCTCTCCCGCTGAGCTAAGCGCCCGGAACCGGGGCCTCGAAGCCCAAGGCCCTTATGCGTTCGGTCGCGCCCATATAAGATGGCGCCAAGCGCACTGTCAAGGAACGGCGCCCGCCTCTGCCGAAATCCGCCGGCGCGCACACTACCACTCCACCACTCCGCGCGTCCCCTGCATCG
This sequence comes from Pseudomonadota bacterium, assembly GCA_022562375.1. The sequence continues at coordinate 2,734 of JADFPK010000204.1, read as the reverse complement.
GGTGGTCTTTTGGGTTTGACAAAAGATATTATTTCTATATTATTGGAAACATGGAAATAACGGACGCGGTGACGGCGCTTGACGCCCTTGCCCAAGCGACGCGCCTCGAAATCTTCCGCCTTTTGGTACGCCACGGGCCCCAGGGAGTGCCGGCGGGCAGGATCGCCGAGGAATTGGATCTGCCCAATGCCACACTTTCCTTTCACCTCGCCCAGTTGCGTCATGCCGGCCTCGTCGGCAGCCGGCGCCAAGGCCGCTCGCTGATTTACAGCGCTGCCTTCGGCGCCATGGACGCGTTGATCGTCTATCTCACCGAGAACTGCTGCCAGGAGGCGGTGGGCCGAAGTATAGGAGAAAGACCATGAAACGCCTGCATGTCCACGTCAACGTCGAGGACCTCGCCGAGTCCATCGGCTTCTATTCGACCCTGTTCGCCGCCGAGCCGACGGTGCTGAAGGACGATTACGCCAAATGGATGCTCGATGACCCGAGGGTCAACTTCGCCATCTCCGACCGCAAGGACAAGACCGGGATCAACCATCTCGGCATCCAGGTCGATGACGATGAGGAGCTTGCGGAGCTGAGCGAGAGGCTGGCGTCGGCGGGCCGGGAGGTCGTCGAGCAGAAGGACGCCGAATGCTGCTACGCCAAGGGCAACAAGGCGTGGGTCACCGACCCGCAAGGGGTGGCGTGGGAGAGCTTCGCCACCTCGGGCTCGATCGATATCTTTGGCGCCGATACGCTGAATGAGATGCCCGAGACGAAATCCACCGCCTGCTGCGAGACCGCCGACGGGTGACGGCGGGCTTGCCTGAAGCGCCGTTCAGGCGAAGCCGAGCTCGGCGATGGCCGCGGGCAGCAAATCGAAGCTCTCGATCAGGACATCGGCGCCCAACTCTTCCACCGGCACCACCGGATAGCCATAGGCGACGGCGATGACCGGGATGCCGGCGGCGCGCGCCGTGCCGACGTCGTTGCGGCTGTCGCCGACCATCACCGCGCTCTCCACCTTGGCGCCGATCTCCGCCAGCACCCAGCGCAACGGGCCGGCATCGGGCTTGCGCCCGGCGGGACCGTCGCCGCCGGCGACGGCGGCGAAGCGATCGGCGATGCCGACGCCATTGAGGATCTTCAGCGTCGGCTCCAGGGGCTTGTTGGTGCAGATCGCCAGCTTGATCCCATCGCCGTGCAGCTTCTCGAGCATTTCCGGCACCCCGGGATAGGGCGGGGAAATCTCGACGTTCCAGTAGAACTCGCGCACCCGGTCGGCCACTTCCCTGAAACGTTCGGGCCTAAGCGGTCCGCCGGTGGCGTCGAGGCCGCGCTCGACCAGCTTGTCGATGCCGTCGCCGACCAACATCTTCACTTCCTCGACGTCGAGCCTCCTGCGTCCGGCCTCCGAAAGCCCGGAATTGAGCGCCAATGCCAGCTCCGGGGCGCTGTCGATGAGGGTGCCGTCGAGGTCGAAAACGATGGCTTCGAGCTTAACGGTCACGGCAATTTCCCGAACCAGTCACTGAAACTTTCCGTAACAATAGTTGACTTGGAATCCACTGAGGCGTTATGGCAAGTTCCGAGGCGCGTTTCGCGCGGTCCGCCGGCGGCCCTGGCGCCACTGGCGTTGTAAAGAGTTAGCTATTGATGTCAAAGCAAAAAACCGCTGTCGTCGTTCTCGCCGCGGGCCGGGGCGCGCGGATGAAGTCGGAGCTGCCGAAGGTGCTCCACCCCCTCGCCGGGCGGGCGATGATCCATTACGCGCTCGACGCCGCGCGCGCCATTTCACCGGAGAGGCTGGTGTGCGTCATCGGTCCGGGCATGACGGAGCTGGCGGATGCGGTGGCGCCGGTGCCGGCGGTGGTGCAGGAAAGGCCCTTGGGCACCGGCGATGCCGTCAAGGCGGCGCGGGCCACATTGGCCGGCTTCGAAGGCCGTGTCCTGGTGCTGTTCGGCGATACCCCGTTCATTACGGCCAAGACCCTCGAAGCGGTGGCCGGCGCGGTCAATGGCGCGCCCGATAGCGACGTCGCCGTGGCGGTGCTCGGTTTCCGGCCCGCCGATCCCGGCGAATACGGCCGGCTGAAACTGGGCGATGGCGGCCGGCTGGAGGCCATCGTCGAGTATCGCGACGCCACCGATGAGGAACGGGCCATCGGGCTTTGCAATTCGGGCGTGATGGCGATATCAGGCGCCCATCTGTTTTCGCTTCTCGACCGGGCGACGACGGACAACGCCAGGGGCGAGATCTACCTCACCGACGTGGTCGCCCTGGCGCGGGCCGAGGGGCATTCCTGCGTCGCCATCGAGGGCGACGTGGAGGAGTTGCTCGGCGTCAATTCAAGGGCCGATCTCGCCGTCGCCGAGGCGGTGCTGCAGACGCAACTCCGCGGCGCCGCCCTGGCCGGCGGCGCGACGCTGATCGATCCGACGACGGTCTATTTCAGTTTCGACACCGAGATCGGCAGCGATGTCGTCATCGGCCCCAATGTCTTCTTCGGCCCCGGGGTCCGGGTCGCCAATGAGGTGGAAATCAGGGCGAACTGCCATATCGAGGGCGCGCGCATCGCCGAGCGCGCCATCATCGGGCCGTTCGCGCGGCTGCGCCCGGGTGCCGAGATCGGCCGGGGCGTCCATATCGGCAACTACGTCGAGATCAAGGCGGCGCGGATCGAGGAAGGGGCCAAGATCAACCACCTCGCTTACGTCGGCGACGCGCGGGTGGGTAAGGACACCAACA
>JADFPK010000203.1 GCA_022562375.1 Pseudomonadota bacterium | reverse complement strand
CAATGCCATCGCCGGCCGCGTCGCCCCGGCCGAGGTCACCGGGACCTCGGCCCGGTCCCGCGCGACGACGTAGCCGCGCTCGAGCACGCGCCGGTAGGAGAAGCTCTCGAGCAGGTTGGCGGCATTGTCCAGACGCGTCCCGGCGTCGGCGACGAGGCGCCCCGCGGCGCCGTCGAGGCGTTCGGCGAAGCCCCGGGCGAGTTCGCCGCCATGATCGATGCTGACGTAAAGCGCCTTGGGCCGGAGCGCCGCCGCCACCGCGTCCAGTTCCGCGCGTGCGCGCGCCAGGCCATTGGCGGCGGCGTATCGCAACCGTTCGGCCTTGTCGTCCAGGCGCTGCGCCGCTTCCTCGACCACCCGGGCCGGGTCGCCCATGATCCGCGCCAGCCCTTCGATCCTTGCCGCCCAATCGGCCAGGGCGCGGTTCATGGCGCCGAGCAGCCGCGTGCCCTCGTCCATGATCCGGGCCAGCAACTCGATCCTGACCGGCACCGCCATCTCGGCCGCCGCGCTCGGCGTCGGCGCGCGCACATCGGCGGCGAAATCGATCAGGGTCACGTCGGTTTCATGGCCGACGGCGGAGATCAGCGGGATATCGGAAGCGGCCGCGGCGCGCACCACGATCTCCTCGTTGAACGCCATCAGATCCTCGAGAGAACCGCCACCCCTAGCGACGATCAGCACGTCGGGACGAGGCACCCCGGCGCCGGCCTCGATGCGATTGAAGCCTTCGATGGCGGCGGCGATGGCGGCCGGGGCGCCCTCGCCCTGGACCAGCACGGGCCACAGCAGCACATGGCGGGGGAAGCGGGCATTCAGGCGGTGGAGGATATCGCGGATGACGGCGCCGGTCGGCGAGGTGACGACGCCGATGACATCGGGCAGGTAGGGGATCGGCTTCTTCCGCGCCTCGTCGAACAGGCCCTCGGCGGCGAGAAGCTTCTTGCGCTCCTCGATCAGCTTGAGCAACGCGCCCTCGCCGGCGAGCTCGATGCTCTCGACGACGATCTGGTATTTCGAGCGCTGGGCATAGGTCGAGACGCGCCCGGAGAGCACCACCTCCATGCCGTCCTCGGGCTTGAACGCCAGCGAGCTCGCTACCCCCCGCCAACACACCGCGTCCAGCACCGCGTCGGCGTCCTTGAGCGCGAAATAGACGTGGCCCGAGGCGGCGCGCTTCAGCCCTGAAATTTCACCGCGCACCTGGACCCGGCCGAAGGCCGCCTCGATGGTGCGCTTGAGCGCGTTCGAAAGCGCGCCCACCGTGAAGATCGGCTGGTTGGTCTCGGGTGCGCGCTCGCCGGGAGATTGGCGTGGAATTTGGCTCATGATGCTCTATTTCTATGTTACAAGACCGCCCCGAGGAAACAAGCGCCGACATCGCGCATCGAGAGCACGATCCGGCCCACCCTGACCGGCGGCGCCGGCGTCCGCTCCGCCATCAAGGCGGAGGCCTTTGAAGGAAACAGCCAAGTGAAAGTCCTTGTCGTCGGATCGGGCGGGCGCGAACACTCCCTTTGCTGGGCCATCGCCAAATCGCCGCTTTGCGACGCCCTTTACTGCATGCCTGGCAACGCCGGCATCGCCAACGACGCGGTTTGCGTCGCCATCGGGCCCGAGGATATCGAGGGCATCGTCGGCTTCTGCCGCCATGAGGAGATCGACTTCGTCGTCGTCGGGCCGGAGACGCCGCTGGTGGCGGGTCTCGTCGACCGGCTCGAAGACGCCGGCATCGCCGCCTTCGGGCCGACGGCGGAGGCGGCGGCGATCGAAGGTTCCAAGGGCTTCACCAAGGATCTCTGCGCCATGGCCGACATCCCGACCGCGGCCTATGGGCGCTTCGCCGATGCCGGCGCGGCGAAGGCCTATATCCGCGATCACGGCGCCCCGATCGTCGTCAAGGCCGACGGGCTCGCCGCCGGCAAGGGGGTGATCATCGCCCAAGATGTCGCCGAGGCCGAAGCCGCCGTCGATGACATATTGCTCCACCGCCGTTTCGGCGACGCCGGCCGGGAGGTGGTGGTCGAGGAGTTCCTCGTGGGCGAGGAGGCGAGCTTCTTCGCCCTCGTCGACGGTGTGAACGCCCTGCCGCTGGCCTCGGCCCAGGACCACAAGGCGCTGCGCGAAGGCGATACCGGTCCCAACACCGGCGGCATGGGCGCCTATTCGCCGGCGCCCATCGTCACCGAGGCCATGGTCAAGCAGGTCATGGAACGCATCATCGCACCGACGATCGGCGCCATGGCGGACGCCGGCAGGCCCTATAAGGGCGTGCTCTACGCCGGGCTGATGATCTCCGACGACGGGCCGAAGCTGCTCGAATTCAACGTCCGCTTCGGCGACCCGGAGTGCCAGGTGCTGATGCCCCGCCTGTTCTCCGACTTCCTGCCGGCGCTCATCGCCACCCGCGACGGCCAGCTCTCCTCGTTTCATCTCCGCTGGCGCGACGACGCGGCGCTGACGGTGGTCATGGCGTCGAAGGGCTATCCCGGCGACTATCCCAAGGGCACCGAGATCCGCAACCTCGACCAGGCGGCCACGGTCGAGGGCGTCACCATCTTCCACGCCGGCACCAGATCGGAAGGCGGCAAGGTGCTCGCCGCCGGCGGGCGGGTGCTCAACGTCACCGCCGTTGGCGCCACGGTGGCCGAGGCAAAAGCCAGGGCCTATGAGGCCATCGATCTGATAGACTGGCCGGAAGGATTCTGCCGCCGCGACATCGGCTGGCGGGCGGTGGAACGGGAAGGCTGAGGCGAGGCTTGGGCAAGGGCATGAACGCGAAGATCGACGGCGGGGTGGAGGAGACGGCGCCGAGGGGCGAGGACACGGCCGGCGCGGCCGTCACCTACCCCTACTCGGAGCCGCCGTTGCTGGGCGAGACGATCGAGCTGGCGCCCGGGGTCCACTGGCACCGGACGCCGCTTCCCTTCAAGCTCAATCACATCAATTTATGGCTGATCGAGGACACCGAGGGCTGGACCGTGGTCGATTGCGGCTTCGCGCTCGATGAAACCAAGGAAGGCTGGCGACGCCTCTTCGCCGAAACCATGCAAGGCCGGCCGATCACCAGGATCGTCGTCACCCATTACCATCCCGACCATATGGGCCTCGCCGCCTGGCTCGCCGAGAAATCCGGCGCCGAGGTGGTGATGACGGAGATCGAATGGCAAACCGCCCAGGACGCCTTCAACGGCGTCACCAACGACGTGACACCCTGGACGGCGTTTTACCGTTCCCACGGCCTCGATGCCAGCTTCGACAAGACGATCCGATTGCGCGGCAACACCTATCGCCGGGGCGTGCCCGAGCTTCCCGCCGCCACCCGACCGATGAAAGACGCGGACGAGATCGCCATCGGCGGACATGACTGGCGGGTCATCGTCGGCCGGGGCCACGCGCCCGAACACGCGGCGCTCTATTGTGAAGACCTCAACGTGCTGATCTCCGGCGATCAGATCCTGCCGCGCATCACGCCCAATATCAGCCTCCGCTATTTCGATCCCGATGCCGACCCCTTGGGCCTTTATCTCGCATCCTTCGCGGCGTTCCGCCCCTTGCCCGCCGACGTCCTCGTGCTGCCCTCCCATAACCTGCCGTTCTACGGGCTTGGCCCGCGCATCGACCAGATACTCCGCCATCACGACGACCGGCTCCAGGACGTGCTCGACAACTGCGAAACGCCGATGACCGCGTCCGACCTCATCCCCCATCTGTTCAAGCGCAAGCTCGACGCCCACGGGGTCTCATTCGCCATGGGCGAATGCCTGGGC
>JADFPK010000202.1 GCA_022562375.1 Pseudomonadota bacterium | reverse complement strand
GCGCCCGCCAGCGAACGCCCCGGCCGGGCGGCGGCCAATGATGGAACGCCGCCGCCGTCGGCAATTTCACACCTCTGCGACCCGCACCCAGCGGCGTTCCTCGGCCGATCGGAGCACGGCGTCGATGACCTGACAGGTCTTCCAGCCGGCGCGAAAATCAGGGTAAAGCGGCCGGTCCCCGGCGATGGCCTCGATCAGCTCATGGGCCTCGATCACCTTCTGGTCGTTATAGCCCAGGCCCATGCCGGGGATCGGGAAGTAGTTGGCGTAATGGGGGTGCTCCGGCCCGGTCAGGATGGTCCTGAAGCCCTGCTGGCCCGCCGGGTCATCGGCGCGGTAGAGCTTGATCTCGTTCATCCGCTCCTGGGTGAAGTAGACCGCGCCCGCCGTGCCGGTGACCTCGTAGGTCAGCCACAGCTTGCGCCCGGTGGCGATGCGGCTGGTCTCGATGGTGCCGGTGGCGCCGGACGCGAAGCGCATGAGGAACTGGGCCTCGTCCTCGTTCTCGACGGCGCGCATCGGCGCGTCGGGGGCGGCCTTGTCGCCATAGCCCACGGCGCCTTCGGCGACCGGGCGTTCGGTGATCCTGGTGTTGATCTGGCCCGAGACCTCATCGATATCGCCGGCGAGATATTGGGCCAGGCTGATGATGTGGGCGCCGAGATCGCCGAGCGCGCCGGAACCGGCGACGGCGCGCTCGAAGCGCCAGGAAAAGGGCGCCCTCGGGTCGGCCAGCGCGTCCTGATCGAAGGTGCCGCGGAAATGCACGATATCGCCGATGCCGCCGTCATCGATGATCCGCTTGATCATGCCGGCCGCCGGGTTCTTGAGGAAGTTGAAGCCGACCAGGGTCTTGACGCCGGCCGCCTCCGCCGCCTCGGTCATTTCGAGCGCCTCGGCGGCGGTCGGCGCCAGGGGCTTCTCGCAATAGACGTGCTTGCCGGCGGCGATGGCCGCCAGCGCCATCTCCCTGTGCCAGCAATTGGGTGTCGTGATGTCGACCACGTCGACGGCCGGGTCCCGGACCAGCTGCCGCCAATCCCCGGTGGCGCGGCGAAAGCCGGTGGCCTCGGCGGCGGCGCGCGCCGCCTCTTCGCTGACGTCCGCCACCAGCTCCAGCACCGGCCTGGCGGCGGCGGGGAAGATGAAGGGCACGGCGTGGTAGGCCATGGCGTGGCTCCTGCCCATGAAGCCGGTGCCGATCAGGCCTATGCGGACGTCTCGTTTCATCGCTTTCACATTAGGGTCTGGCGCACCAGGGTCTGGCGGCCAATGGCGCCGAACGGGGCCGGCCAACGGCAAGCTGAATTAGAATACGCATTCTGTTGAAGCGGTAAATCGCAATCCTGTTTTTGCGGTGGTTCGCCGATTGGCACTTCGCTACAGTATCCGCTATCGGCCGGGTTTTAACAGCGTCGGCGGGCGGGCGCCGGGCCGGGCCTTCGCCACGCCGACCCAGGCTCCGCCGGAGGCTTCGCCGAGGCGAGAGCGGCTCCGGCCGCGCAGGCGGGGAGGCAAGCATGGGCGAATCGAACGACGGCATCGCCGGCGGCATCTTCGCCGTCACCGGCGGCACCCAGGGTGTCGGCGAGACGGTGGCGTTGGCGCTCGCCGGCGCCGGCGCCGCGGGCATCGTCATCTGCGGGCGCAATGCCAGGAACGGCGCCCGGGTCAAGGAGGCGCTCGAGGAAAAGGGCGCCGAGGCCGAGTTCGTCGAGGCCGATCTCGAGGTCCCCGGGGACTGCCGCAAGGTCATTGCCGCCTGCGACACGCGCTTCGGGCGCATCGACGGGCTTCTCAACGCCGCCGGGTTGACGGAGCGGGGCACCATCGAGGACACCACCGTCGAGTTATGGGACCGCATGTTCGCGATCAACGCCCGGGCGCCTTTCATCCTCATGCAGGACGCCATCAAGCTGATGAGGCGCGAGGGCACCGCCGGGTCCATCGTCAACATCATCACCATATCGAGCTATGGCGGGCAGCCGAAGCTGACGCCCTATGCCGCTTCCAAGGGGGCGCTCGTCGTCCTCACCAAGAACGTCGCCCATTCGGTGCGCTTCGACCGTATCCGCGTCAACGGCATCAATCTCGGCTGGACCGACACGCCGGGGGAACACCGGGTCCAGCGCGCCGAGGGAAGACCCGAGGACTGGCTGGTCAAGGCCGAGGCCGAGTTGCCCTTCGGCCGGCTGGTCCAGACCGGGGACGTGGCGGCGCTCTGCCTCTTCCTGTTCGGCGCCGCTTCCGGGGTGATGACCGGGGCGGTGGTCGACTTCGACCAGACCGTCATGGGCGCCCTCGACTGAAGGCCCGCCTCGGCAACAATCCTGTAACCGGAGGGACAGCGGGGCGATTTTTCGGTTACAGTGCGGACACTTTCGGGGCGCGCATCGCAGGGGGTGATCCGGATGACTGGGAAACATGCCGTCGATATCCGCTCGACCGGCCGAGACCGGGGGCCGGCCAACCATGTCGCCCTGACGCCGCTCAGCTACCTCGACTGGGCGGAAACGGTCTATCCCGACAAGCCGGCGGTCATTCACGGAGCCCGCAGTTTCACCTACCGGGAGTTCGGCCAACGCTGCCGCCGTCTGGCCTCGGCGCTCGGCCGCCGGGGCGTCGGCCTCGGCGACACGGTGTCGGTAATGGCGCCCAACATCCCGGCGCTCCTGGAGGCTCATTATGGCGTTCCCATGGCGGGCGCGGTCCTCAATGCCCTCAACATCCGGCTCGACGCCGACACCATCGCCTTCATCCTCGAGCACGGCGACGCCAAGGTGCTGATCACCGATACCGCCTTCTCCGGGGTCATCAAGCCGGCATTGGCGAAGCTCGAGACACCGCCCCTGGTGATCGACATCGACGATCCCGAGAGGGCGCGGGACGCCAATGAGGACGGCGAGCCGCTGGGCGAGATCGACTACGAGGCCTTCCTCGCCACCGGCGACGCCGACTTCGCCTGGCAGGGGCCCGAGGACGAGTGGCAGGCCTTGGCGTTGAACTACACCTCGGGCACGACCGGCAGCCCCAAGGGCGTGGTCTATCACCACCGGGGCGGCTATCTCAACGCCTTGGGCAACGCCATCACCTTCGGGCTCGACCGGCATTCGGTCTATCTCTGGACCCTGCCGATGTTTCACTGCAACGGCTGGTGCTACACCTGGGCGGTGACCGCCGTCGCCGGTACCCATATATGCCTGCGCCGGGCGGACCCGGCCCTGATCTTCAACGCTATCCGCGCCCACGGCGTCAGCCACATGTGCGGCGCGCCGATCGTTCTCAACCTGCTGATCCACGCGCCCGACGAGGTCAAGGTCAGGTTCGATCACACGGTGGAGGTCGCCTGCGGCGGCGCCGCCCCGCCGAGCGCGATGATCGCGTCGATGGAACGGATGGGCTTTCGCGTGACGCACCTCTACGGCCTGACCGAATCCTTCGGCCCGTCCATGTTCTGCGCCTGGCAAGACGACTGGGAAGGGCTGGACGAGGCGTCTCGGGCGATGAAGACGGCCCGCCAGGGGGTGCGTCTGCTGACCCTGAATGCGCTCACCGTCGCCGATCCCCAAAGCATGCGGCCGGTGCCGGCCGACGGCAAGACCATGGGCGAGATCATGCTGCGCGGCAACACGGTGATGCAGGGCTACCTGAAGGATCGGGACGCCACCGAGGAAGCCTTTCGCGGCGGCTGGTTCCATACCGGCGATCTCGCGGTGCGCCACCCCGACGGTTACATCGAGATCAAGGACCGGTCGAAGGACGTCATCATCT
>JADFPK010000021.1 GCA_022562375.1 Pseudomonadota bacterium | reverse complement strand
TCCCACAGCTCCTTGATGCCGATGCCGTAGGTCTGGGGATCGGCGCCGTCATCGAGGCCGAAACGCGCAATCAGTGTCTTGGTCAGGGAGCCGTGGCAGCCCTCGGCCAGCAGGGTCTGGCGGGCGATAAGATCGATGCCCGGCTGGTAGTTGGCGCCGCGCCCGCCGTCGCGCCCGATGCCCCTATCGCCGGTCGCCACCCCCTTGACGGCGCCATCGTCGTCGAACAGGGCGCGCGAAGCGGCGAAGCCTGGATAGATCTCGACCCCCAGCGCCTCGGCCTGGGCGGCGAGCCAGCGGCAGAGATTGCCGAGGCTGATGATGTAATTGCCCCGATTGCCCATCCCGGGCGGGGTCGGCAGGCGCAACGCCCGCCTCGCCGTCAATAACAGGAACCGGTCTTCCGTCGCCGGGGTGTTGAGCGGCGCGTCCATCTCCTTCCAGCCGGGCAACAGCTCATCCAGCGCGCGCGGCTCGAGCACCGCGCCCGAAAGGATATGGGCGCCGACCTCCGAGCCTTTCTCGAGGACGCAGACGGATAGATCGCGGCCCGCTTGCCTTGCCAGTTGCTTGAGGCGGATGGCGGCGGACAATCCCGACGGGCCGGCGCCGACGACGACGACGTCGAATTCCATCGCGTCCCGTTCGACGTCAGCTTCCATCGGCCCCCCCATTACGATTTCGATCACGCGCGCGCAAAAACCTGTATCAGAGATAACGCACATGATAGCTTCGCGCCATGGCCGAATCAGCGGACAGGGTGGCGCTTTTGCGCTGGCAGATCGAGGCCGGCGCCGACGAGGCCATCGGCGAGACGCCCCTCGACCGCTTCGCCGCCTCGGCCCCGGCGGCGCAAGAGCCCGGACCGCCGGCGAAACCCGTGGCCGGCCCCGCGCCTTTCCCGACTCCCCGATCGACCCCGCCGCCGCCCGAAGCCGCCACGCCGCCGCCGCCGGCCGCCGGGCCCGGACGCAAGGGCGCCGAGGAAGCCCCGGCGCCCGACCTTTTCATCGACCCCGCCGCGGATAAGACCAACGCCCACGCCCTTGCCGCCGCCGCCAACAGTCTGCAGGAACTCCGCGCCGCGCTCGAGGCTTTCGAGGGCTGCGCGCTCAAGCACACCGCCACCAACCTGGTGTTCGGCGACGGCAACCCCGAGGCGCGGATCATGCTGGTGGGCGAGGCGCCGGGCGCCGATGAGGACCGCCTCGGCCTGCCCTTCGTCGGTGTCAGCGGTCGCTTGCTCGACGCCATGCTGGCGGCGATCGGCCTCGATCGGACGACCGCCTACATCACCAACATCCTGTTCTGGCGCCCGCCCGGCAACCGCAATCCGACGGCGGCGGAGGTCGCCGCCTGTCTCCCCTTCATCGAACGGCTGATCGAGCTGGTGGACCCGGCGGTCCTGGTCATGGTCGGGGGCACCGCCGCCAAGACCCTGCTGGGCCAATCGGACGGCATCATGAAGCTCCGCGGCCGGTGGTTCAATTACGAGAGCGCGCGGATGACCCGGCCGATCCCGGCGACCGGCATCTTCCATCCCGCCTATTTGTTGCGATCACCGGCCCAGAAACGGATCGCCTGGACCGATCTGCTGGCGATCAAACGGCGTCTCGAGGCCAGCCCGGAATAGGGTCCCCGTGGCCGGGCGTCCCGCCGGCTGGTCTTTGCCTCGTTCAGGGTCAGTCCCAGCCGCGTCATCACCTGCCGCGTCCAGGCCAGCGCCTCCGCCGCGTGTCCGCGACTGAGGATGACAAAGTCGTCGGCGTAGGTGACGACCTCGGCGGAGAGTTCGCGGCCCTGTCCGGTGATCCGCCAGTACTTCAGGAAGCGGTTCATGTACAGCGAGGCGGGCCGCGGCGAGACGATGCCGCCCTGCGGCGTGCCGCGGGTGCTTCCCTTGCCGCCCGTAAGCCGCCTCCCGCCCAAGGCGGCCTTTGTCGCAGGGCTTCGCTCCCGCCGGTTACCCGACGAAACCGCCTGCCAGCTACCAGATCAAACCGACAACTATCCGGGTGGAACCTTCCTCCACTGGTGATACGCGCCGTCGGGGCGCACTGAAATATCCGGGCTAGAGACTACGCTATCGCCACGCCATGGGCGGGCGCCGCCGGCGATTGGGTTCCGGCCGCCGCCACGATCCGGTTGGCGGGGAAGCGCACCGTCACCGTGGTGCCCTTGCCGACCTCGCTTTGCAGGTCGAGCGATCCGCCGTGCAATTCGACCAGGGACTTGGTCAGCGGCAGGCCAAGGCCGGTGCCCTGGTACTTGCGGTTGAGCGCGCTGTCGATCTGGTGAAATGGCGCCAACGCCTTGGGGATGTCCTCGAACGCGATGCCGATTCCGCTGTCGACGATCTGGAATACATAACCGCTGTCCTCGCGGCACCAAGCCCTGAGCGCGACCTTGCCGCCGGCCTTGGTGAACTTGATCGCGTTGGAAAGCAGGTTGACCAGGATCTGCTTGAGCTTGCGCGCATCGGCGCGCAGCGCCGGCAGCCCTTCCGCGGTATCGAATTCAAGCGCGATATCATGTTCATGCGCGTGACTCCTCACCAGTGTCTGCACCGAACCGAGGAGCGCGGCGACATCGATGTCTTCTTCATGAAGCTCGGCCTTCCCGGACTCGATCTTCGACAGGTCGAGAATGTCGTTGATGAGGTCGAGCAGGTGCCGCCCGGCGCCGTTGATGTCGATCGCGTAGTCGCGGTACTTGTCGCTGCCCACCGGCCCGTGGATCTGTTTCTCGATGATCTCGGAGAAACCCATGATCGCGTTGAGCGGGGTGCGCAACTCGTGGCTCATGTTGGCGAGAAATTCGGATTTCGACCGGTTTGCGTTTTCCGCCTCGTCGCGCGCTGCCTTGAGATCGTCGGCCAGACGCACCAGGTCGCTGCCCTGGCGTTCGAGCTTCAGTTGCGCCTCCTCGAGGTCCGCCACGCGCCCTTGCAAGGCTTCGCGGCTCTCCCGCAACGCCTCCTCGGCCAGCATGCGGCCGGTGATGTTGGAGCCGCTTCCGCGGTAGCCGCCGAAGGTGCCCGCATCGTCGAACACCGGCACGCAACTGAGGCTGATGTAGCGTTTAACGCCGTCGCCGCCGACGATGGAATACTCGAAATCGCGGATCGGCCGGTGCGCCGCCAGATCGGCGAAATGGCGGCGCCATTTCTCCTTATCGGCCACGATCTGGTCCTTGGTGGCGAAATCCTTCCGCGTCTTGCCGATCACGTCCTCGGGCCGGATATGAAAGAGCCTGAAGAAGTGGTCCGAGAGAAAGGTAAAGCGCAGATCGGCATCCATTTCCCAGAACCAGTCCGAGGCCGATTCGCCGAAGTCCCGGAAGCGCGCCTCGCTTTCCCTCAGCGCCGCCTCGGCGCGTTCGCGCTCGTCAAGCTCGTGCTCCAGGTCCCGTGTGCGTTCCTCGACCCTTCGTTCCAGTCGCGCGCGCGCGTCCTCGACCGATTGCAGGGCGCGCGCGAGGTTCTCCACCATGCGGTTGAAGGCACCGGCCAGATGGCCGAACTCGTCCTTGCTGGTGATGTCGATACGGTGGGTGAGCGACCCGCCGCCGACGATGTCGGCGCCACGCACCAAGGCGCGAACCGGGCCGAGGATGCCGCGCGATATCGCCCACGCGGAGAAGACCGCGAACCCGATGGCTCCGGCGCCGAGTGCGGCAAGCAGGACGATCGCGCTGTCGGTGGAAGCTTGCGCGTGTTCCGCCGCCTTCACCGTCTCGGCATGGATCAAGGGCTGGATCTCATCGTCCAGAGCGCTATCCAGCGCCATCAGTTGCTCTTCGAGGTCATCGAGACGCAAATCCAGCCGATCCATGATCGCCATGATCCCGATACCGGTTTCCATGGCATCGTGAAATGCCCGTTCGATCCGGTTGAGCAAGCCCTCCTCCTCGGCGGATAGACCGCTCTGCCGATAGCGCGCCAACCGTTCGTCGAACTCAGCCTGGGCGCCTTGGAACGCCTGGCGCAGGGCCGGGTCCCGGTGAACGAGATAGGCCTCCATTGGCGGGAAGGTCTCATCGATGAACTCGTCCAGGTCGGCCGCGGCCTCGAGCTTCGCCGTCCCGCTTCGGGTGTTTCCGCCGGCGAGTGGCTTGAGCTTCCCGTCCAGTAGATCGTCGACCGCTTCGGTGGCGGTTCTGAACGCCTGAAGAGCGGACTTTCGCCGGTCGGCAAGCACGACGATCTCATCTCCGATCGTCTTGAATGCCGCGTAGAGCCCGGCGACCTTGCGCCCGAGCCGGCGGGCCTCGCCGGTCTCGGCAAGGCGCTCGAACCGCTGGGCGTAGCGTTCGAAGTCGGCCTCGGCATCGCGCATGACCGCGAGGTGCTCGGACTCCAGTTCGCGAACGTAGCGGAGCACCGCCCGGGCGGTCTCGCCGGCGTTGATCTCCATCTCGAGGACGGCCCGTTCGAGCGGCGCCTCGATTTCCACGACCTGGCGCAGATCCTTGTCGATCTGCCGGATGGATTGGAAGGAAACGACCCCACTTACGGCGACTACGCCGATGAGTATTCCGAACGTCAGCCGCAGCTTCGCCGCCACCCCCCAACGCCCCGGCGCCAATGGCCGGGCGGCAAGGCGCGCGCGCGGAGTTTCCTCGCCTTCGGCGCCGATCGGACGATCGCGTTCGGCCATTACACTCGGTCCCTTGGATTTCGGTAAGGGCTCCGGGGCGTCATCGGCAGAGCTTAACCGCCGATACCCTAAACACCGGTTAAGGAAGGTAAATTTAGCGGCCGGCGACGGCCGGGAAACGCGCGTCCGCCGGCACGCCATTGCCGGGCGGGCGGGCGGGGTCGCCAAGGCGGACAAGGCGGGATCGTTGGGCGTCGGGGTCTTGAGCGAGGATGAGTGGACCCGGTTGCCCGGCGGGTGATAAAAGAGATCATGACCGACGCACCCGAGAAGGACCGCGCTCCCGGTGTCTACGCCCGGGGCCCCGACGGCCCGGAGCGGCTCGTTCACCTTTACCAGGACGGGCTTTACAACCTCGGCGACATCGACGAGATTTTCAGCCTCGGCACGATCGAGGACGGCGAAAACGAAGGCGAATCGGTGCTGGTCCTGAACCGCAAGGATCTGCGTACGCTCAAGACCATGGCCGACGCTTACAGCTTCGACTACGAGGAGCCGTTCATCGAAATGTGCCTGGAGATGCACCGCTTCGCCCTTGAGGTCCCCGGCGAGACCGTGCGCTTCACGGCGAATTTTACCGGTAGATTGGATTAACTTCCCTACCCTACCGCAGCGGCCGGGTGGCGTCGGCGAGCCAGGCCAGGGTCTCGGCGTCAAGGATGGGCGACAGCGCCTCGCGCACGCGGCCGTGATAGGCGTCGAGCCAGGCGATCTCATCCGCGCCCAGCAGATCGGCCTCGACCAGCGCCAGATCGATCGGCGCCCAGGTCAGGGTCTCGAACTCCAACATCTGACGCTCTTCCCCGGGATTGGCATCGCTGATGCGCACACTCACCAGGCTCTCGATGCGGATGCCATAGGCGCCCTGCTTGTAATAGCCGGGCTCGTTCGAGATCACCATGCCGGGCATAAGCGCGACCGTGTTGGGGGCCTTGGCGATGCGCTGGGGACCTTCATGGACGCCGAGATAGGCGCCGACCCCGTGGCCGGTGCCATGATCGTAGTCCAGCCCCGCCCGCCACAGGGCCTGGCGCGCCAAGGTATCGAGCTGGGAGCCGGACGTGCCCTTGGGGAACCGGGCGGCCGCCAGGGCGATATGGCCCTTGAGCACGCGGGTGAAGTTGGCGCGCTGCTCGGGGCTTGGGCGGGCGCCGCCGTTACCGATGAACAGCGTCCGGGTCACATCGGTGGTGCCATCCAGATACTGGGCGCCGGAATCGAGGAGATAGATGCTGCCGGGCTCGATCGTCCGGTTGGTCTTGGCGCTCGGCTGGTAATGAACGATGGCGCCGTTCGGCCCCGCGGCGGAAATGGTGGGGAAGCTCAAGCCCCGGAAATGGTCGTTTTCCCGCCGGAAAGCCTCGAGCCTCTCGGCCGCCGCGATCTCGCTCAACGTCCCGCTCGGCGCCGCCGCCGAAAGCCAGGCGAGAAACCGCACCAACGCCGCGCCGTCACGCAAATGCGCGGCGCGGATGCCGTCGAGCTCGACCGGGTTCTTGCACGCCTTCGGCAGGGCGCAAGGGTCGGCGGCCTTGGCGATGTTGGCGCCGGCGGCCTGGAGCCGGTCGAAGACCCAGGCCGGCGCCGTGGCGGGATCGGCCCGCACCTTGCGCGCCTCGCCGCCCAGCGCGTCCAGGGCGGGCCCGAACCGTTCCGTTTCCTCGATCCGCACCTCATCAGTGAGATGGGCGTCGAGACCGGGGGTGATCTTGCGGCGATCGAGGAACAGCGCCACATGGGCGTCGGCGCCGAGTATCGCGAAGGCCAGCGGCAGCGGCGCGTAGGCGACATCGCCGCCGCGTATATTGAGGAGCCAGGCGATCGAGGCGGGCAGCGTCAGCACCGCGGCGTCGACCCCGTCGGCCATCAATTGGCCGGCGATCTCGGTGCGTTTCTCGGCCGAACCCTTGCCCGCGAACGCGTCGGCCTGGGCGACGATGGGCGCGATCGGCGCCGGCGGCTGGCGCGACCAGACGGCATCGATCGGATTGTCCTCGCAGGCGACCAGTTCACCGCCCGCCTTCTCGCAACCGGCGCGCAAGCGGCTCAATTCGTCCGGCGTGTGCAGCCACGGATCGAAACCCACCTTGTGGCCGGGCCGTAGGTTCGCCCCTATCCAATCGGCGGCGGGCCGCTCGGTCGAATGAAGGGTGAGGAACAGCGATGAGTCGACCTCGGCCTTGGCCTGCAGGGTGTAGCGCCCATCGGTGAAGAGCGCGGCGATCTCGGGCAGGACCACGGCCATCCCGGCGGTGCCGGTGAAGCCCGCAAGCCAGGGCAGCCGCCGGGCCCGGAGCGGCACGTACTCGCCGCGATGCTCGTCGCTTCTGGGCACGATGAAGCCGTCGATCCCCCGGCGCTTCAACTCCTGGCGCAGATCGGCCAGACGCCGGCCCGGCGGCGTCTCGTCGTCGGCGACGCCGTCGCCGGCCGCGGCCGCCAATTCCGCCTTGAGCGACGCCAACCGTTCCTTCAGCGCCGGGCCCGGGCCGGCCACCACCAGATCCATCCAGGCGTCGGGGTCGTTCCCCTCGGGCGCGGCGAGGACCCCAATGATGAGCGCGCGCAAGGCTTCCGCCCCGGCGTCCGGCAGCCTCAGACGCCCCTGCGCCTCTTCAAGCAGGCGCTCGAGCGCGTCGTCCCCTTGATCCGTTAAATCGCGAACCGGCACGGTCCCATCCTTTGCCGCCAAACCCGAATGCCTCCCCTCTGGCGCTCACTTTCATAAGAGGGGGCGCCGCGCGAGGCAAGCGCTAACCGCCCGAACTTCCTTTCACCCTTCCGGATCGAGGTCTTGAGGAACGAGGCGAGGAAAGCCATGCAAAATCCTCGGGCCTGGGACGCGGAAAAGCCGCTGGTAACGGGGGGGAGATTCATTAGTTCTCTAAGCAGCAACGCGGCCCTCGCGAGGCTCTCGCGAACCGCCCATCCCATCCATCTAGGAGTATAAATATGGCGAAAAAAACCACGCCCGCGACGGGGCCCGAGCAGGCGCCTCTGGAGAAGGGCTCCCACCTGGTGAGCGACATTCTCTATTTCTTCGGCCATCAGTTGCCGGGGATGTTCTCGCAGGGCTTGGAAAGCAGGACGCTTTTCGAGGAGCTGTCCCGGCTCGACGATGCGTCGCTGGAGAGGCTTGGCATCCCGCGTTCGGAAATTCCGGCCTATGTCGCCGGCAAGATGGAAATCTTCCCCTCCAGGGGCAAAATGACGGCGAACGGACGCCGGCACTAGGCTTGGCCTGAGCGCGGCCCATTGCGTTCACCCATCACCTGACCGAAAAAGCGGCGGTTCGATCACGAGCCGCCGTAACCGCATGCCCATAAGCCGGCGCTCCCTTCACCCGGCCGATAATCTTCCCTCCCCGCCACGCGCGAGCCTAGCGCCCTCCCGGCCACCGTTCTTGCCAAACGGATCGGCTTCCTTCTCGACGCGATCTTTATCCTTTTTCGAAAGTTTGCGCATAGCTTGATTGTGCATACATTTTGTGATAACATACAGGATGGAATAAATACGACGCCTGATCTCCGCCCGCAAGGCAAACCGCGGTGAAAGGAAGGTGTACTATGACCATCTCGCGCCAGCGCAAAAAGGAAATTGAGGCCATCAAGGACAAGGATATCGACTACAGCGATATCCCTGAAACCGATGCGGATTTCTGGGCCAACGCCGAGTTGATAGAGCCGGACAGAACCCAGCATGTGACCTTGCGGGTCAAAAAATCCGTGCTCGACCATTTTAAGGCCGAGGGTAAGAAGGGCTACCAAACCCGCATTAATGCGGTGCTGGAATCCTATGTGCGGGCACAGGGAAAAAACCGCGATGACCATCACGGCCGGTGAAACACCATGGCTTGCCTTTCGCCCATGTGCTGTGTTATGTTGTGTACATTAGCACACAACTATAGGAATTGACGACATGGCCAGCACGACCTTGACTGTCCGGCTACCACCGGAACTCAAGGATCGCCTTGGCGAACTCGCCGAGCGGACCCGCCGCACCAAGTCATTCCTCGCCGAAGAAGCCATTGCCGGTTATGTCGAGCGCGAACTGGAAATCGTCTCGGGTATCGAGCGCGGCCTGGACGATATGAAGGCCGGGCGCGTCGTTCCCCACGAAGACGTTATGGCCGACATTGACGCCACGATCAAAAAAGCGAAAACAAAGCGACCGAAGCGGTGAGGCGTGTTGTCTGGTCAAAGCACGCCCACGATGATTTTCGCGGCATCATCGGCTACATCGCGCGGGACGATCCACCCGCCGCCCACGACGTAGCCACCCGTATCGATCGAACCATTCAGGCTCTCGCCGCCGCGCCGACAGGCCGCAAAGGGCGGGTGTCCGGCAGCTATGAAAAAGTGGTGCGCGGTATGCCCTACATCGTGGCCTACGCCCTTGGCGATGAATCCAAGGGCCATGAGACCATCACGATCCTGCGCGTCATTCACGGCGCACGGGATTGGCGCGAGGAAAGCTGGCCAGAGTAACCGGCGCCCGCTGAAACACCATTAGCCCGGATAAATCGCCTCAGCGGCCGATGGTCAGGGTCGACCAGTCGCCGAGACGGTGCCGCCCGATGAGCCGGGCGCCCTGGGCCCGGTAGGCGGCGACGAGGGCGGCTTGGTCCGAATGAAGAAGACCGGAGAGGATGGCGACGCCGCCAATTCGAAGCGCGCGCACCAGATCGGGCGCCAGGCGGACAAGCGGCCGGGCGAGGATATTGGCGACGATCAGATCGAACGGCGCCCGGCGGCGGATTTCGGGGCCCGAGAAGCCGTCCCCTTGCGCCACCCGGACGAGGGCGCCGAGGCCGTTGGACCGGGCGTTCGCCGCCGCCGTCCTGACCGCCCAATCGTCGATATCGACGGCCAGGACCGGGCGCTTCATCGCCCGGGCGATGGCCAGCGCCAGGATGCCGGAGCCGCAACCGAGATCGAGCGAGTTGAGGAACCGCCGCCGCTTGGCAAGCCTGTCGATGGCGATGAGGCAGCCCCGCGTGGTCTCGTGGGTGCCGGAGCCGAAGGCGGGGCCGGCCTCGAGCTCGAGCGCCAGCGCGCCCGGCGGCTTGATGCCTTCATGACCGGCGCCATGGACGAAGAACCGCCCGGCGGTTACGGCGGCAAACCGGCGGCGGTTCTCCGCCAGCCAGCCGTCCGCCGGCAGCTTTTCGATGCGCGCCCTTGGCGGCTCGATCCCCTGATCGGCGCCGGTCTTCGCCAGCATGAGGTCGAGCGCCGAGGCATCGGGCTCCCCGGCGCCGATCGCCGTAAGACGGCGTCGGCCCTTGCCAGCGGTCTCGAAGCATGAGATCGAGTCGCCGAAGGGAATGAGGGCGTCGGCGAACGCCCCCGCCACGCCTTCGGGCACGGTGAACGATATGCGCCAGAGCTTTCCGTCCCCTGCCTTCATGTCCCACCCCGCCGGCCTCAGGCCGGGTCGACGAAGCTCGCGATGACCTTCTTGATGCCGGCCTTCTCGAATATGATCTCGAGCTTGTCGAGATCGACCGCCAGGATGCGGCCGTAGCCGAATTTCTGGTGGAACACCCGGTCGCCGACGCCGACGGCGCCCGCGCCCCTTCGTTTCGCGGCCTCGATCAAGCGCCCCTTGGCCGCGATGACACGCCCCCGGCGCCCGCCCACGCGGAGGTTGGCGAAGGCCGTTTCCATCTCCGAGAGACCGGCGTCGGGTTCCCCTTGCCGCCCGGCGCCGCGCCCGGCGTAAAGGCCGGGGCGGGTCAGGATCTCGATATGGTCCGGCGGCAACTCGTCGATGAAGCGCGACGGGATGGCGCTCACCCACTGATTGAACAGCCGCCGGTTGGCGGCGAAGGAGATGCGCACCCGCTTGCGCGCCCGGGTGATGCCGACATAGGCGAGCCGGCGTTCCTCCTCGAGCCCGGCGTGGCCCGATTCATCGAGCGCCCGGGGATGGGGGAACAGCCCTTCCTCCCATCCCGGCAGGAACACGGTGTCGAACTCCAGCCCCTTGCCGGAATGGAGCGTCATCACGTTGACGAGATCGCCGCCGGCGGCCCGGTCGTGGTCCATCACCAGGCTGACATGTTCGAGGAATTCCGGCACGGATTCGAAATCCTCGAGCGCGGCGACGAACTCCTTGAGGTTATCGAGCCGGCCCGGCGCGTCGGCCGATTTGCCGTTCCGCCACATCGCGGTGTAGCCCGACTCCTCCAGCATCCCTTTGGCCAGGGCCGAAGGCGTCATGGTCTGGGCCTGGGCGCGCCAGCGGTCGAAGTCGTCGAGCAGCCGGGAAAGGGAGTGACGCGCCCGCGAGGCGATCTCGTCGGTCTCGACCAGGCGCCCGGCCGCCACCGTCAAGGCGATGCCCTCGGCCCGCGCCAGGCGGTAGAGGGTCCCGAGGCTCGCCTTGCCGATGCCCCGTCTCGGCACGTTGACGATGCGCTCGAACGCGAGGTCGTCGTCGGGCTGGGCGATGACGCGCAAATAGGCGACGGCGTCGCGGATCTCGTGGCGCTCGTAGAACCTGAGGCCGCCGATCACCCGGTAGGGAATGCCCAGGAGGATGAAGCGTTCCTCGAACTCGCGGGTCTGGGCGCCGGCGCGCACCAGAATGGCCATATCGTCGAGCCTGCATCCATTACGCTGCAGGGCCTCGATCTCGTCGGCCACCATCCGCGCCTCTTCCCCGCCGTCCCACACCCCGCCGACGACGACCTTGGTGCCGTCCCCGTCCTCGGTCCAAAGGGTCTTGCCGAGCCGGCCTTCATTGTGGGCGATCAGGCCCGAGGCGGCGGCGAGGATATGCGCCGTCGAACGGTAGTTGCGCTCCAAGCGGACGATCCGGGCGCCGGCGAAGTCCTTCTCGAAGCGCAGGATGTTGCCGACCTCGGCGCCCCGCCAGCCATAGATCGACTGGTCGTCGTCGCCGACGCAACAGATATTGCCGCCGCCCTGGGCGAGCAGGCGCAGCCACAGATACTGGGCGACGTTGCTGTCCTGGTACTCGTCGACGAGGATGTATCTGAAGCGCCGCTGGTAGTCCGCCAGCACCTCCGGGTTCCGCGTGAACAGCGTCAGCGAGTGGAGCAGCAGATCGCCGAAGTCCGCCGCGTTCAGGGTGCGAAGCCGTTCCTGGTATTGCCCGTAGAGCGCCAGCGCCCGGCCCTTGGCGAACTCGGACGCCGCCGAGGCCGGCACCTTGCCGGGCGCCAGCCCCTTGTCCTTCCAGCGCTGGATCACCGTCACCAGGGTCCGCGCCGGCCACTTCTTCTCGTCGATATCCGCCGCCTCGAGGACCTGCTTGGCGAGCCTGATCTGGTCGTCGGTATCGAGGATGGTGAAGCTCGGCTTGAGGCCGATGAGCTCGGCGTGACGGCGCAGTATGCGTACGCAGATGGCGTGGAAGGTGCCGAGCCACAAGCCACTCGCGCTGGCGCCGATCAACCCCTCGACCCGCTCGTACATCTCCCGCGCCGCCTTGTTGGTGAAGGTGACGGCAAGGATCTGGCCGGGAAACGCCCGCCCGGTCGCCAGGATATGGGCAAGGCGGGTGATCAGCACCCGGGTCTTGCCGGTGCCGGCGCCGGCCAGGACCAGGACCGGCCCGTCGAGCGCCTCCACCGCCGCGCGCTGCTCTTCATTCAGCGCCTGGAGATAGGAATGATCGCTTAGCGCGGGGGCGCCGTCGGCCTCCGCGGGGATATCGGGTTCAGGGGATTCGGACATACCACATTCCAGGGCCACACTATAACACGTCCCTCGCCCGGTTCCATGGCCGAGGAATGGTTCGGCGGGGCCATCGCCTAAAATTCCGAAAGCACCAACCGATCGAAGTTCGAGGTAGTGGGTCAGTTTGGAATCTGACGGGCTTGACTCCCCCCTCGCGGGTGCCATGTGATTCCTGTATCCTTAGCGGAAAGCAACAGGAGGCTATGCAATGTGGCTACTGCCCACCGTGTCAATCATCCTAGCCTTAGCAGTTCCCGGCATCATTATCGTCGGCCACCTCAATCGCCGTGGGAACCCCAGCGACAAGATGAAAGGAATCGGCTGGCAATTCATCAGGTTCACCGTTATCGGCATTGGGCTTCCTATCGCTGGTATTTTGGCCTTGAATAATGCCCTTACGGGTGAGGCCGCTACTATTATCGCAGGGGCAATGGGCTATGCGTTTGGACAGAGCGCAAAGGACGCGTGATTGATGCCCAAAGGCCCCAAAGGCGAGAAGCGCCCCGCTGACGTGATCGGCACGGCCATCAAGGTCGCCAGGATCGCCACCGGCGAGGTCGAGGAAGATACCGGCGATGACGGCAAGAACAAGGCCGCTCAGGAATTAGGGCGCTTGGGCGGTCAGGCGCGGGCCAAGAAGCTCAGCAAAGAGCGCCGCGCCGAAATAGCCCGAAAGGCGGCGGCGAAGCGGTGGGCAAAGAACTAAGCTAATGCCTCTTCCACTACTGCCACGATGTGCTCTACACTTTCTTCGCGCTGATGTTTAGCCCATTCGACGCACATCGCTTGCCAAAGTATATCGCCGCCGCACAATAGATTATTTGCTACCACCCGCACCCATTCATGATGGTCGCCTAAGGTCATTGCGTTAGTGCATGCGTCACTTACTAAGGCGACATCACGCCCAATTCGGACCCACAAATCGCGCCACCCTCTTACGCCGAGATCGCCAAATACAACCCTCTCTGGGGCGTCATTGCCAGGCAACAATGTGCATCCGTCGGCCTCAGCATTATCGCCATCTAAAAAGATACAGGTAGGGCGCGGAAAGCGCCCCTGTGCGGCCATTTGTCCAAGGGCAAGCCCAACTGACGCCGCGCCATACGGAACAATGCTACATCGTGCAAACAGTTCCTTTGCGTGAGCCGCAAGTATCTCGGCTAACATTACTTGTGCGGCAACATCTTCAACGTACAGTTCACATTCGGGATGAGGCTCGTCATCCATTTGAGTCATGGCAAATTGTAGGCTTACGCCAGTAATAATCTTTTTTGTATCACCGGTCTCTAGGATATAATTGCGTGCCTCAAACGGCAATTCTTCCAAAATATATGGTGAATGTGTTGTGAGTATAACTTGGCATTCGCGGTCGCGGCACCGATTAGCCATTTCGCGGATAAGACGGCGCTGGACTCTAGGGTGAAGCGACGACTCTATTTCGTCAATCAATACCAACCCGTATTTTGGAAAATCAACCTGTAGTAGTTCCATAACGGTGATTTCACCAGATCCCTGATGAAAACCAGAGTATGGAATGTTGTTCTTACTGACCACCGGGATTTCTCGCCGTTCGTCGATAGTTGTTATTGCCATTTTAGCGCTGTCATAATGTCGCCCCATAACTTCGGACAGTTGTTGCACCCTGTTTTCTTCGAATGCCATGGCGGACGCTTCTTCATGTCTTGTCTTGGCGATCCTGGCATATCCGACTCGCGCTGCTACGGGCTGTAGTCGGCTTAGATCAATGTACTCGCT
>JADFPK010000201.1 GCA_022562375.1 Pseudomonadota bacterium | reverse complement strand
CCGGAGGAACCTTTGGGCCAGGGAACCATTGATGGTGACCATGATCAGCCAGGAGGTGATGATGAGCGCCGGAAAGTGGGGGGCGATCTGGGCGGCGATATCCGCCGGCCCGGTCCCGTCCTCGCCGATGGCAAGGCCCTCGAGCGAAGTTTCGATGCCCTCGCGAAATGTCGCTTCCATGCCAGCCGGGGAACCACCGGCGAAGACCCCGAAAGCGATCAAGGCCGCCGCGCCATAACCGGTCAGCCAACTCATCATCCGTCCGGCGGGGTACCAATCGGCCGTGCCCTCGGGCGTTTGCCGGTGCAAAAGCGCCAAGCGCACCATCGCCACCGCCGGCACGGCATAGGCCAGGGTGAATATGGCGGCGAGGGTCAAATTCGCCGCCACGCCGGTGACCACCAAGGCGACCGTGCCCGAGATGGCCGCCGCCGCCAGCCCCTTGGCCAGTCCCACCATGAACAGCGGCAAGAGCGTGAAATAGGCGAAGATGAGCGTGCCCGGATTTCCCGTCTCGGTCGACAGGTGGAGGAGGGCGGTGAGCAAGCCCCCGGCGATGGCGATCAGGACGTATTTGGGCATCTCAAACCGTGACGGTTCCCCCGGCGCTCTCGCAGCCGGCGGGAAGCCCCATCACTTGACGAGGAAAGGCAGCAAGGCCAGATTGCGGGCCCGTTTAATCGCCCTTGTCAGCTCGCGCTGTTTCTTGGCCGACACCGCCGTGATCCGGCTCGGCATGATCTTACCGCGCTCGGAGATGAATCGCTGGAGCAGGCGAACGTCCTTGTAATCGATCTTCGGCGCTTTGGCCGAGGAAAACGGACAGGTCTTGCGGCGCCGGAAGAACAGACGCCGGTCCGGCCGTCTCGGACCCGAAGTCCCCGGCCCGCCGCGGCCACGCGAAGAGGAGGGTCCTCTCATGTCTTGTCTCCCTCGGTTGCGGTTTCGGCCCCGCCGCTATCCTTCGCCGTCTCGGCCCCGCCGCCATCCTTCGCCGTCTCGGTCCCGCCGCCATCCTTCGCCGTTTCGGCCGCCGTTTCGGCCGCCCTTTATCCTCTCCGG
Organism: Pseudomonadota bacterium; assembly: GCA_022562375.1. Next base: position 2,785 of record JADFPK010000201.1, on the reverse strand, counting down.
TTTCGGCGGGGGGCGCCTCGGCCTTTTGGCCCTCGGCCGATGGCGCGGCGGCATCGGACGCCGCCGCCGGGCCCTGGGCTTGCTTGGCCGGGGGATCGTCTTTCGCCGTCCTCTCGCCCCTTCGCGGTCCGCGGTCCTGGTAGCCGTCGCGCCGGGGGCGATGGTCGTCGCGGGCACTGCGGCTCCTGGCCATGACCGAAGGTCCTTCCTCCAGTTCGTCGACCCGGATCGTCATGTAGCGCAGGATATCCTCGCTGATTCGCATATGGCGTTCCATTTCCTGGATCGCTGCCGACGGGGCGTCGATGTTGAAAAACATGTAGTGCCCCTTGCGGTTCTTCTTGATCCGGTAGGCGAGGTTGCGCAGCCCCCAATTTTCCCGTTTGGTCACGCTGCCGCCGCCACCGCTGATGATCTCGGTGAAGGTGTCGGCGAGGGTCTCGACCTGGGGGGCGGAAACATCTTGGCGTGCGATGAACACGCTCTCGTAATAGGGCATCGAGCGGTGACTCCTTTCGGTTTTTTCGCGGCCCGGAGCCAGCCGCCCGCGCATCCGCGGGGCGCGGCGAAGCCCTTGGGGCCTAGCCGGGGTTGCCCGGCAAGGAGTTATCGTTATAAGGCGGCGCACTATACAACAAACCGGGGGCGGCGCAAGGCCGCTTTGAGCCGCTAGCCGGGGCTGCCAGGCCCTCGTTTACCAGGCTCCGGGGCGCGCCGCCAGGCGGTGTCCGGGCTGCCCTTTCCCGCTTCCATGCGCACTTCCATGACAGCGGTCAGCGGGAGAGCGATCTTGACACCGGCGGCACAGCCGGTATCACTTCCGGCCAACGGCAGGAGAAGCAATAATCGATGGATCAGGCATTCGTTTTCCCCGGCCAGGGATCGCAGGCGCTTGGCATGGGACGGGAGCTGGCGGAAGCCTTCGCCGCCGCGCGGGAGGTGTTCGACGAGGTCGACGAGGCGCTCGGTCAGAACCTGTCGCGGTTGATGTTCGAGGGCCCGGAGGAGGACCTCGTCCTGACGGAAAACGCGCAGCCCGCCCTGATGGCGGTCGGCCACGCGGTCTGGCGGGTTTTGGAACGTGAAGGCGGCCTCGATATGGCCGGCGCCTGCCGATTCGTCGCCGGCCATTCGCTGGGCGAATATGCCGCCCTGGCGTCGGCCGGCTCGATCGGCCTCGCCGACACCGCCAGGCTGGTCAAGACCCGCGGCCGGGCGATGCAAGAGGCCGTGCCCGTGGGCGAGGGGGCGATGGCGGCGCTCATCGGCATCGGCCTCGCCGAGGCTACCGAGTTGGCCGCGGCCGAGGCCGGCGACGAGGTGTGCGTGGTCGCCAACGACAACGCTCCCGGTCAGGTGGTGGTCAGCGGGGCGCGGGCGGCGGTGGAGCGCGTCGCCGAGCGCATGGGACGCAAGGCCATCATGCTGCGGGTGAGCGCGCCCTTCCACAGCCCCCTGATGGAGCCGGCGGCCGAGGAGATGGTCGAGGCGCTCGAGGGCATCACCATGGCGCCCCCGGTGGTGCCCCTGGTGGCCAACGTGACGGCGTCGGCGGTAAGCGATCCCGACACCATCCGCGCACTGCTGATCGAGCAGGTCACGACCATGGTGCGGTGGCGCGAGAGCGTGCTCTACCTCAAGGACCACGAGGTCGATACCGTGGTCGAGGTCGGCGCCGGCAAGGTGCTCAGCGGTCTCACCCGGCGCATCGACCCCGAGATCGAGTGGCTCACGGTCGGCGCCCCCGGCGATATCGATACCCTCGTCAAGCGCCTTTAGGGCGGAACTTTTCGCCGTTCGGGATCGGACTTGGGCCCGCGAAGAGACCGCTGAATTACGGCTGGAAGGGATCGTGCCCAATGGTTGACGTCAAGATAGCGCCGGTCCCGATCCGGATGTCCGCGGCGGCGCCGACGCCGACTCGCACCCACGTCAAGGTCCGGGGACACGAGATCGTCATGGACGAGCCACAAAGCCGACACGGCACCGACAGGGGACCGACGCCCCTGGATACCTTGGTCGCGGCCCTTGCCGGATGCACCACCGTCGTGCTCAATCGGATCGCCGAGGAAAACGCGATCGAGCTTCGCGACCTCTCGCTGGAGCTCAAGAGCCGGCTCGACGTCAGGGGAATTCGTGGCCTCGAGGAGATCCGCCGTCCGCTGCGTCGCATCGACCTGAGAATCGCTTTTGCCACCACCGCGGAGGTCGGGAAGATCGAGCTCTTGAAGTCGCAACTAAAACAGCGTTGCGCCGTCAGCGTGATCTTTCGTGAAGCGGGAATCGATGTCAACGAGCACTGGGTGGTCGATCATGTTTGAAGCGCGGAGGGGAGGGGCCTGATGGATAAGCGCCAGTGCGTCGATATCCACGCCCATTACTATCCCCAGAGCTTCATTCGATTGATGGCCGAGGAAGGAGCGTCGGCCGGCGCACATGTCACCCAATCGGACGACAAGGGACCGGTGCTCGAGGTCGGCATCCTGAGGGCCGGGCCGCTGGCGCGAAAGTTCATCGACCTCGACCTGCGGGTCGCCGCGATGGACCACCAGGGGGTCGCGATCCAGGCCCTCTCGCTGACCCAGCCCATGGTCTATTGGGCCGACCGGGCGCTGGCCGAGAAGCTTACGGTGGCCTTCAACGACGCCTTGGCCGAGGCCCACCAAAGCCATCCCGAGCGGCTCGTTGGCCTGGCCACCCTGCCAATTCACGAGCCCGACCTGGCGCTCGCGGAGCTCGACCGCCTGGCCACGATGCCCGGCATCAAGGGCGTCTACCTGGCCAC
>JADFPK010000200.1 GCA_022562375.1 Pseudomonadota bacterium | reverse complement strand
ACGTCCGAGGCCCGGGCGGCCTTCGCGTCGGGCCCTTGGGCTTGGCTTTTGCCTTGGGCGAGGGACGCGGTGACGGCGCCAAGGGCGCCGGCGGCGATCAGGGCAACGGCAAGCGCGGCTGTAAGGAACCCGTGGCGGCGGCGAATTGGCGCCGGCGAATCAATGGTGGAATGCCCGGCCCGTCTCATATCGATCTCCCTGCCCGGCCCCTTCGCACATCGAATCCTATCACCATCGGCGCATCCGAAACAGCCAATCCGGATGGCGGAAGAGGGCCGCGCCCTTCGGCGGTACGCCGGTCGATGGCGCCGTCAAGCACTGCCGGCCAATCACCGAATCTTGAGCAGCAGCTTGCCCTTGGTCTGTCTTGCCTCGATGGCGCGATGGGCCTCGGCGGCGGCCGATAACGGAAGCTCGCGGTCGATGGTGACGGTGAGGCTTCCCTCGCGCCACAGCCGGAACAGATCGCCGGCGCGCAGATTGCGCTCCTTGGCGTCGGCGATGTAATCCGCCAGATGGGGCCGGGTGAAATAGACCGAGCCGGCCTCGGCCAGGTCCATCGGGTCGATCGAGGTGACGGCGCCGGAGCTGGCGCCATTGTTCGACAGCACGCCGCGGGGCTTGAGGCATTTCAGGCTGCCGTCGATGGTGTCCTTGCCGACCGAATCGTAAACCACGTCGACGCCGACGCCACCGGTGATCTCGCCGACGGCGGCGACGAAGTCGTCCCGGCGATAGTCGATGACGTGATCGGCGCCCCTGGCCCTGGCGATCCCGGCCTTTTCGCCGCCGCCGACGGTGGCGATCACGGTGGCGCCCCGGGCCTTGGCGAGCTGGATCACCAGTTGGCCGACGCCGCCGGCGCCGGCATGGACGAGGCACCAATGACCGGGGCCAAGGGCGAAGAGAGATCGGGTCAGATAATGGGCGGTCGAGCCCTGAAGCTGGAGCGCCGCGGCGATGTCGAGCGGCACGTCGTCGGGCACCTTGACGAGCTTCCAGGCCGGCACCGTGGCGTATTCGGCATAGCTCCCGAGGCTCAGGCAATAGGCGACCCTATCCCCTTCGGCGAGATCCCCGGCGCCGGGACCGAGCGCCGCCACTTCTCCGGCGCCTTCCATGCCGATCACCATCGGCGGGCTCTGGGCGTAGGTGTCGGAGCGGGCGTACAGGCCGCTTCTCATGTAGACGTCGATGAAGTTGACGCCGGCCGAGGCGAGCTTGACCAATGCCTCGCCCTCGCCGGGTTCCGGTATCGGCACATCGGCGAAGCTCAGCGCCTCGGCGCCGCCATAGTCGTTAACGACGATCGCCTTCATCTCTTCCGTCCCGATGATGTCGGTGTCCTCGGCCCCGGCGGCTCAGTGGGCGAGGAAGGCGCCGCCGTTGACGTGGATCGTCTGGCCGGTGATGTAGCGCGCCTTGGGCCCGACCAGGAATCGTATGGTGTCCGCCATGTCCTGGGGCAGCCCCTTGCGCCCCATCGGGATCGGCGTATCGGCCCCCCTGGCGATAAGAGCGCCGCTGCCACTCGCCCGGTCGGTGTCGAAGACGCCGACGACGGCGATGTTGCAGTTGATGTTATGGCGGCCGAGGTCGGTGGCCATGCCCCGGATCAGGCCGCACATGCCGTCCTTGGTGGCCGATTTGTGCGCCCCCTTGGCGGCGGCGAGCACCGAGCTCAGGCCGCCGATGCCGACGATGGAACCGCCGCCGCGGGCGATCATGTGCGGCACGCAGGCCTTGGACATGAGGAAGGCGCCGTCGAGCGCCACCGAACGCACGCGCACCCATTCCTCCCAGGTGAGATCGACGAAATCGACGGTCGAGCGCTGGGCGGCGTTATTGATCAGGATATCGACGCCGCCGAAGGCCTCACCCGTCGCCGCCACCAGGCGCTCGACGGCATCCGGATCGGCGATATCGGCGATATGGGCGATGGCCTGGCCGCCTCGATCGCGGATGCCCTGGGCCACCGCACGGGCGGTTTGCGCATCCTTGAGCGCGTTGATGGTCAGCGCCGCCCCGGCCCTGGCCAGTTCCTCGGCGATGGCGCGCCCGATATTCCGCGCGCTGCCGGTGACGATGGCGACCTTGCCCGCGAGTTCCTTATCATTATCCGCCATTTTTTAGGTCTCTCCCCTGGATGAGCCGCCATCCTATGAAAGTAAGGACTGGAGCACTATCCGGGCAGATAGACGCGTTGGACCGGATAATGCTCTGGTGAAGGCCTCGCGGCCGAGGTGCGGCCTTTATGCTTGCTTCGCCTTCGCCTCCGCGATCGCCCGCCAAATGACCTCCGGCGTCGCCGGCATGGCGATATGGCGGATGCCGAGGGGTGAGAGCGCGTCGACCACGGCGTTGGCGACGGCGGGCAGGGCGCCGACATTGCCGGCCTCCCCGGCGCCCTTGACGCCCAGCGGATTGGTCTTGGTCGGCACCGGATTGTTGCCGACCTCGATGTCGCTGAGGTCATCGGCGCGCGGCATCGCGTAGTCCATGAACGACCCGGTGATCAGCTGGCCGGTCTCGGGGTCGTAGGCGATATCCTCCATCAGCGCCTGACCGGCGCCCTGGGCGACGCCACCCTGGATCTGCCCCTCGAGCAACATCGGGTTCATCACCGTGCCGACATCGTCGACGACGCTGTATCCGACGATATCGACATGGCCGGTGTCCTCGTCGATCTCGAGCTCGCAGACATGGCAGCCATTGGGGAAGTTCATCACCCGGGCGGTATAGACGGCGCTGCCGATGAGGCCGGGTTCCATGCCGTCGGGCAGGCTGTCGATGTCGTTCGCCTTCCGGGCGACCTCCTTCATGGTGACGCTGCGGTCGGTGCCGGCGATGGTGAAGACGCCCTCTTCGAATTCGATATCCTCATCCGCCGCCTCGAACATGTGCGCCGCGATCCGCTTGGCCTTGTCGACGATCTTGTTGGCCGCGAGATAGAGCGCCGAGCCGCCCAGCGTCGCCGAGCGCGAGCCGCCGGTGCCATGGCCGTAGGGCACCTTGTCGGTGTCGCCCCAGACATAGTGCACCTCGTCGGGATCGAGCCCGAGGCGGTCGCAGACCAGTTGCTTGTAGACGGTCTCGTGACCCTGCCCCTGGGTGACGGAGCCCGAGAGGATGGTCGCCGTGCCGCCGCGGTCGAAGCGGATCTCGGCACCCTCGACGCCGCGCGCGGCGGCCCGCTCGATGGTGTTGGAGATGCCGATGCCGCGCAGCCTGCCGCGCGAACGCGCCTCCTCCCGGCGGCTCTCGAAATTGGCGTAGTCCGCCATCTCCAGCGCCATGTCCATGTTCTTCTCGAACTCGCCGCAGTCATAGGTGAAGGTGAGGCCGGTCTTGTACGGCATGGCGTCCGGCCGAATCGTATTCCGCCGTCTCAACTCCGTCGGGTCGATGCCCAGCTCGTCGGCGGCAAGCTCGATCAGCCGCTCGATCACATAGGCCGCCTCGGGACGCCCGGCGCCGCGATAGGGGCGGGTCGGGTTGGTGTTGGTGAAGACCCCGGTGACGTCGACGTGGATGGCGGGCGTGGTGTAGACGCCGGCCAGGGTGCCGAGGTTGTTGACCGGCCAATTCACCCCGCCGGAGGAGAGATAGGCGCCAAGATTGGCGACGGTGGTGACCCGCAGGCCGAGGAACTTGCCTTCGGAGTCCAACGCCAGTTCGCCCGCCGACACGCTGTCCCTGGCATGGGCGTCGCTCAACAGCGCCTCGGAGCGGTCGCTGATCCACTTGACCGGCCGGCCGATGATCTTCGACGCCCACAGCACCAGCGGCACCTCGTTGTAGACCGCCGACTTCATGCCGAAGCTGCCGCCGATGTCGCCGGCGATGACGC
>JADFPK010000199.1 GCA_022562375.1 Pseudomonadota bacterium | reverse complement strand
GGTCTCCGCCAACACCTTGGTGATCGCCGCCGTCAGCGTCGTCTTGCCGTGATCGACATGACCGATCGTGCCGACATTGCAGTGCGGCTTCGTCCGCTGGAATTTCTCCTTCGCCATCGTCCTAGTCCTAGCTTTTGGGATTGTCCGCCAAAGAATTCTCCGATACCACCCGACGATCCACGACCACTCCACCGCCGCGTAAGTTAAGGTCCGGGGCTGGAGCGGGTGATGGGAATCGAACCCACATGACCAGCTTGGAAGGCTGGGGCTCTACCATTGAGCTACACCCGCCTGATCCCACCCACACCTTGATTCCGGCCGCATACCCCTGGTGGAGGGGGTAGGATTCGAACCTACGTAGACGTACGTCGGCAGATTTACAGTCTGCTGCCTTTGACCGCTCGGCCACCCCTCCGCCGGGGTACAGGCCGGCCAGCGTAATGGATTGCGCACTATGAGGATTCGTCTTTTAATGTCAACAGCAAAAGGCATGCACAAACGCTCCTGCCGCCATTCTCCTCGAAAGGTGGCGGAGGAGTCAGAAAGGGTCGAATACCCAGTACCATGGGCAGTACTATGGACGCTAATATAGGCGGCATGACGGCGAAAGGCAAGCGTTCCAAACGAAAATCCTCGGGCCCCCGGGGGCGGCGCGAAAGCCAGGGCGCCGGCCGGTCCGGCCTCTGGCTCTATGGCGTGCACGCCGCGCTCGCCGCCTTGGCCAACCCTCGGCGCCAGATCGAGCGGCTGGTTCTCACCGACGACGCCGGGCGCGCCCTTCGACCGCGGATCGAGAAGATTACCGCCGCCAGGGCGGGCGACGGCGCCCGGCCCTTGCCGACGCCGGAAATCAAGTCGCGCCAGGAGATCGAGGGGATCATCGGCAAGGGCGCCGTGCATCAGGGAATCGCGCTGGCGGCCCGGCCCCTGCCCGATGTCTTGCTCGACGACATCCTCGACGCCACCGAAGGCACCGAAGCGGTCGTGGTCGTCCTCGATCAGGTCACCGATCCCCAGAATGTCGGCGCCATCCTGCGTTCGGCGGCGGCGTTCGGCGCCCGCGCCGTGATCGTGCCCGGGCGTGGCGCGCCGCGGCCGACGGGTGCATTGGCCAAGGCCGCCTCGGGCGCCCTCGAATTCGTGCCGCTCATAGAAGTCACCAATCTGAGCACGGCATTGGATGCGCTCAAGGCGCGCGGTTTCTGGTGCGCCGGTCTCGATTCCACGGCGTCCCAGTCACTCGGCGAGGCCGATCTCAGCGGCCGGCTCGCCCTGGTGCTGGGCTCGGAAGGCAAGGGCCTGCGCCGCCTGGTCGGCGAACGCTGCGATCTCCTGGTCCGCCTGCCGATCACCGATCGCGTCGAGAGCCTCAATGTCTCGGCCGCCGCCGCCATCGCGCTTTATGAGCTCGCCCGCGGCCGATAGGCAAACGAACCTGCGGCCTCCGGCGGCCTCGTTTAAGGCTTTCTAAACCAAAAGACCGCCTAATCGGGCGATGCGGCAAAAAGCGCCAGTGACCGTGCCGGCGGCCGGAATGCCCCCGCCGGCCCCGGTTTCCGGCCCCGGATCGCCTCGGGCTCCGGCGGAGCGGCGCCGATCCATCGGCGAGATCCTGAATTCCGCCGTCGCCCTGCATCAATCGGGCCGGCCGGCGGAGGCCGAGGCGCTTTACCGCCGAGTGCTCGAGCTCGAGCCCGGCAATGCCGACGCGCTCCATCTCAGCGGCGTCGTCGCCCATCAGGCCGGCCGGCACGCCGACGCCATCGCGTTCATCGCCAAGGCGATCAAGAAGGCGCCAAGGAACCCGTTCTTTCGCCTCAACCTGGCCAATGCCTGCCACGCGCTCGGCGATCTCGACAAGGCGGCGGCGGCGATCGAGGAGGCCGTCAAGCTCGACCCCGGCTGGGCCGAGGCGCACAACAGCCTCGGCGTCGTCCGCGCCGGCCAGGAGAGGCTTGCCAAGGCCGTCCGGCACTTCAACAAGGCGATCGCCCTCAAGCCCGATTACGCCGACGCGCACAACAATCTCGGCATCGCGCTGGCCAAGCTCGGCGAGTCGGAAGAGGCGCTCGAGGCGCACCGGAAGGCGCTGGCGATCGAGCCGGAAAACGTCGAAATCCTGAACGCCATGGGCACGGCGCTGCGCGATCACGGCCGGTGCGAAGACGCCATCGGCCATTACGACCGGGCCCTGGCGCTTCACCCCGGCCACCCGGAGGCGCTCAACAATAAGGGCGTGGCGTTGAACGATCTCGGCCGCGCCGATGAAGCGATCGCCGCCTACCATAGGGCGATCGAGGCGCGCCCCGATTACGCCGAGGCCTACCGCAACCTGGCCAAGCCCCTGATCCGTCTCGATGACATCGAAGGGGCGATCGAGGCCTGCGGGCAGGCGCTCCGCATCCGTCCCGATTATGCCGCCGCCAGGTGGGAGCGCGCCCTGCCGCTGCTCCTTGCCGGGCGTTATCCCGAGGCCTGGGAGGATTACCTGGCGAGGCCAATGGTGGACCGGAAGCGCCTCGCTCGGCCGACGGAACCCTTGCCCGAGGACCTCGCCGGCAAGCGCGTGCTGTTGGCGGGCGAGCAGGGCCTCGGCGATCAGATCTTCTTCCTCCGCTTCGCCGCTGCCCTCAAGGCGCGGGGTGCCGAGGTGCTCGCCCGCGTAGACCCCAAGATCGCCGAAATCATCGCCCCTGTCCCCTTCATCGACCGCGTCCTGGCGCCGGGCGACAAGCCGGGGCCATACGATTTCGCCCTCACGCTTGGCGATCTGCCTTATCTGTTGGCGCCGGGCGAGCCGCCGCCGCCGGTGGCCATGATGGCGGATGGCGGCCGGGTGGCTCGGATCGCGGCGCGCTTAAGCGCGTTCGGCCCGCCGCCCTATATCGGCGTCACCTGGCGGGCGGGCATTGCCGACGCCAACCGGCTTTACAAGGAAGCGCCGATGGACGTCATCGCCCGGGCGTTATCGTCCACCGAGGCGACGGTCGTCGCCCTTCAGCGCCACCCGGAGCCGGGCGAGATCGAGGCCTTCGCCGACGCCCTCGGGCGCCAGGTGTTCGACGCCACGGCGCTGAACGGGGAGCTCGCCGATATGTTGGCGCTGCTCGCCGTCATCGACGACACTATCGGGGTCTCCAACACCAACATGCACATAAGGGCGGGCACCGGGCGCGGCGCCCGGGTGCTGGTCCCCCACCCGCCGGAGTTCCGCTGGATGGCCAAGGGCGATACATCCCCCTGGTTCCCCGGCTTCACCGTCTACCGCCAGCGCCGTGACGGCGGCTGGAAAGACGCGGCCGAAGCCCTGGCGCGCGACCTCGCCCCCGCTTGAGCCCCCGGCATCCAACCCCTCCTCCGGCGCCTGGTGTGGCCGTCGGACCGCCGACCCGCCTGCGCGGCCGGAGCCGCTTCGGCGTGGCGAAGGCCCGCGAGGCCGGGGCATGGCGCTTGCCGGCGAAACCGCGCGGCGCTATCGTCACCGGGCGCGGGGGGCGCGCGCACCATCGGCCGGCGTAGCTCAATTGGTAGAGCGCGTGATTTGTAATCACGAGGTAGCGGGTTCGAATCCTGCCGCCGGCACCATATTTTTCAAAGGGTTAGGTGGTGTTACCGTTGTCGGCTTCTGGGCCGGGCTAACATAAGGGCTAACAAGGGGCAAACAAAAGCCCCGCCGGAGCGGGAACCGTTGGCGCTGGCACTGCCTAGCCGGGCATCACTTCCCTTCCTTCTTAGGCTTCCACTCCCGCGCCAGCCGTTGCGCCTCGGCGATCTGCGCCGGAGTCATCTTCGCAGCAAGAATGTCACGGTTCTTGACAGCCGTGTCCCGGTCCGCGCAAGCCGCAGGATTGGAAGCGGCGAGGT
>JADFPK010000198.1 GCA_022562375.1 Pseudomonadota bacterium | reverse complement strand
GCCCACATGCAGGGCTACGCCCCCTCGGTCTCCATCGAGTTCGCCCGCAAGGCCCTGTTCTCGAACGTCCGCCCGACCTTCTATGAGGTCGAGGAGGCGGTCGACGCCTTGCCGTCCTTCGGATAGAGCCCATGGCGGCCAACGAAGCACCGATTATCATCATCAAGAGGATCAAGAAGGTGCAGCACGGCGGCGGCCATGGCGGCGGCGCGTGGAAGGTGGCCTATGCCGACTTCGTGACCGCGATGATGGCGTTCTTCCTGTTGCTGTGGCTGTTGAACGTCACCACGGACGATCAGAGGCGCGGCATCGCCGACTATTTCACCCCGTCCGCGGCCTCGCGCTCCACCAGCGGCAGCGGCGGTGTCATGGGCGGCGTGAGCATGGCGCTCGAGGGGGCGCGGAGGACCGAGAACATGCGGGTCGGCGTCTCGAAACCGCTGAGCGCCACCGACGATGAAAACCAGGAGATAACGGATGACGAGGACCAGGATCCGTTAAGCGTGGTGTCCGGGAACGCCGAGAATCCGGACCACGAGAACCTCACCGAAGAGGAACTCAACGAACTCCTCGCCGAGCGCGAGGAAAAGATGTTCGCCGCCGCCGAGAAGGCGTTGCGCGCCGCCATCGCGGGGACGCCGGAACTCAGCCGGCTCGCCGACAGCCTGGTCATCGATCAGACGGCCGAGGGTTTGCGCATCCAGATCATCGACCAGGAGCGCCTCACCATGTTCCCTCTGGGATCGTCGGACATGTACGGCTATACGAAGAAGATGCTGGAACAGATAGCGAAGGTCATCGTCAACCTACCCAACAAGATCGCGGTGACCGGCCACACCGACGCCACGCCTTACGCCAAATCGTCTCGTTACTCCAACTGGGAACTGTCCACCGACCGGGCGCTGGCCAGCCGGCGGGCGCTGGTCGAATACGGCCTCGACGCCAACCGCATCACCCGCGTGGTCGGCAAGGCGGCGGGCGATCTCCTGGTGCCCGAGGATCCCACCTCGCCGCGCAACCGGCGGATCAGCATGGTGTTGCTGCGCGAAGCGAGGCTGCCGCTCAAGGCGAGGAAACCGATGCCGAAAAAGCCGGCGCATACGGCGCCGGCGGCGATACCCGGCGAAACCGTGCCGGCGAGCACCCCGGTCAAGGAATCACCCGCCCGAAACGAGGCGGCGCTGGAGCCAAACGGATCGGCGCCCACCCTGCCGTAAACGCTACGGGCCTTAAAACGTCTTTCAATTGGCTTGACCCTTCCCGCCTCGGCGGCCGGCGCCGCTTCGCCCGCCTCCCGAAGTTGTACCTGCCTGCGCGAAGCCGATGCTTCGCTTCGGCGAAGGCAGACGGAGGGCAGGGCGTGGCGTAGGCCCGCTCGCATCACCCGCCAATTTTTCGGCTCTTGGGTCTAGCTTTCAGGTAGGTTGCTGAGTCATAGTCGAGGTGAGTTCAACGACAGGGTTCACGCGCTGGAGCTGGCGCCATGACGGAGCATCGCTTCCCTAATATCTTCTATTCGTCCGGGCTCAGGTCCTGTCCCTACCTCTCCGGCCGGCGCGAGCGTATCGTCGCTACCGAATTGACCGGAGCCAGCGCGATGAAACTGTATGAGGCGGGCGCGTCGTCGGGGTTCCGGCGCAGCCACAACCTGCTTTACCGCCCCGCCTGTCCCCGCTGCGATGCCTGCGTGCCGGTTCGCGTGGTGGCCAAGGAATTCAAGGCCACGAGGTCGATGCGCCGGGTGCTGAGGATCAACGCCGATGTCGTTTGCGATCCCGAACCGAGGGGAGATTTCGACCCGGCGCCGCCCCGCGCAAGCGAAGAGCAGTACCTGGTTTTCGCGCGCTACCAGCGGACGCGCCACGCCAACGGCGCGATGAACGGCATGGACTTCGATGATTACCGGGCCATGGTCGAGGAAAGTCCGGTGGCGACGACGCTGACGGAGTTTCGCACCCCGCATGGATTCCTCCTCGGCGGGCTACTCGCCGACCGGCTTGGCGACAGCCTGTCCGCCGTCTACAGCTTCTTCGATCCCGATCTCCGCAAGGAAGGCTTCGGCACCTACATGGTGCTGTGGTTGATCGAGCGGGCCAAGAGGCTCGACCTCTCCTACGTCTATCTCGGCTACTGGATCGCCGACAGCCCCAAGATGGCCTATAAGACGCGCTTCCGGCCGCTCGAAGCGCTGGGACCGGAGGGATGGGTCAAGCTCGCTAGCGGAACCGGTTAGTCCGCGGGAAGCCCTTGGGCGGCAGGCGCCCCGCCTGGGCGCGTTTGCCGATCCAGCTTGTCAGATCGGTTTCCGTGCGGGTGCGTTCGCCGGATCTCCAGGACAACCCATCCGCCAAGGTGAAGGTCTTGATGTCGGCCAAGCCGCCTTGGCGGTACTTCTGCAGGATGACACCGCGCCCGCGGCTCCGGGTGGGAACCTCGTCGAGCGGGAAGATCAGCAGCCTGCGGTTTTCCCCGATCACGGCGACGGCATCGCCCTCGGCGGGCGCGCAGGCCTGGGCCTCGGCATCGCCCTTGACGTTGAGGACCTGTTTGCCGATCCGGGTCTGGGCGACGACGTCGTCTTCGGCGACGACGAAGCCGCGGCCGTCGCTCGCCGCCACCAACAGCTTGCGGCCGGGGCGGTGCACGAACATGTTGACGAGGTCGTGATCGTTGCTCAGCTCGATCATCAGGCGCACCGGCTCGCCGGAGCCGCGCCCCGGCGGCAGCCCGCCGCATCCCAGCGTATAGAACCGGCCGTTGGTGGCGAAGATCAGAAGCTTGTCCGTGCTCTGGGCATGGAAGACGAATTTGGTCGCGTCCCCCTCCTTGTTCTTGATCTCCGAAACATCCCCGAGATGGCCCTTGAAGGCGCGGATCCACCCCTTGGCGGAACAGGCGACGGTGATGTCCTGGCGCTCCACCGTGGCATCGAGGGGGATAACGACGGCGCGCGGCGGCGGCCCGATCTCGGTGCGGCGGCGGCCGATCTCGGTTTTTTCGCCGAAACGCTTGCGGATCCCGTCGATCTCCCGGGCGAGCATCTTCAGGCGCCGCGCCTTGTCCTTGAGCACCCCACCGAGCTTCCCGCGCTCGGCGGTCAACGCCTCGAACTCTTCGCGGATCGCCACTTCGTCCAACTTGCGCAAACGCCTGAGACGCATATTGAGGATGGCCTCGGCCTGAGTCTCGTTGATCTTCAACAGCTTCCTCAGCCGGACCTTCGGTTCGTCTTCCTCGCGGATGATGCGGATCACCTTATCGAGATTGCCGTAGGCGGCGAGGTACGCGCTTAGGGTTTCGAGCCTGGCCTCGATCCGGCCGATACGGTGGCGGGTGCGCCGCTTCAAGACCTCGTGGCGGTGATCGAGAAAGGCCTGCAGGACCTGGCGCAGGTTCATCACCCTGGGGGTCTGATCGGCGTCGAGCACGTTCATGTTGACACTGACCCGGACCTCGAGGTCGGTCTGGCGATATAGCGTCTCCATCAGCGCTTCCGCGTCGACGCTCCGGTTCCTTGGCTCGAGGATGAGCCGCACCTCTTCCGTCGATTCGTCACGGATATCGCCCAGCAACCCAAGCTTCTTCGCCTCCAGCAGCGTCGCGATCTTCTCCACCAGCCGCGACTTCTGGATCTGGTAGGGAATCTCGGAAACCACGATCTGATAGAGTCCGTGGCTCTGCTTCTCCACCGTCCACCTAGCGCGCAGACGGAACCCGCCCCGCCCCTGCTTGTAGGTTTCGACGATGTCTTCCGGGGCTTCGGCGATCACCCCGCCGGTGGGAAAATCGGGTCCCGGCATCAACTGGCACAGCTTGGATATGGTGGCCTTGGGATATTCGATGAGATGCAGCGCCGCGGCGCAGACCTCG
>JADFPK010000197.1 GCA_022562375.1 Pseudomonadota bacterium | reverse complement strand
GGCTTCGTCTCCGCCGGCATGGCCGCGGGCAGCGCCATTTCGCCGATGATGTTCGGTTTCGTCATGGACCTCGGCAGGCCCGAATGGGTGTTCTACCTGATGGTCATATTCATGGTGGTGGCGATCGCCACCGTCATGACGCCGAAGGAACCCGCCGCTTAGGCGGCCGCCGGCGGTGTCCTTGGTAAGGGGAGGAGTATGAGCAAACTCAAGCTGACCATCGCCACCAGCGATTACGACCATCTGCGCGACCTGGCGACGGGACGGGTGACGGCCGAGGGCATCGACATCAATTACCTCAACTTCTCGATCGAGGAGATTTTCCACCGCTTCGCGCTCAATCGCGAGTGGGAGGTCTCGGAATTGTCGTTCGGCAAGTTCATCGCCCAGGTCGCCGGCGACAGGCCCGACATCACCGGCTTGCCGGTCTTCCCGTCGCGCATGTTCAGGCACTCCTCGATCTATCTTCACCGCGGCGGCGGCATCACCCGGCCCGAACAGCTTGCCGGCAAGAAGATCGGCGTGCCCGAATGGGCCCAGACGGCGGCGATCTATACCCGCGGCTGGCTGGTCCACGATGTCGGCATCCCGCTCGCCGACATCGACTGGTACCAGGCCGGGGTGAACGATCCGGGCCGGGCCGAGAAGGTGACGCTCACTCTGCCCGACGGGGTGAATGTCACCCCGGTGCCGGACAAATCGTTGAACGAGATGCTGCTGGCGGGCGAGCTCGACGCCATCTTCACCGCCCATACGCCGGCGGCGTTCGAGGCCGGCCATGCCGATATCGTCCGCCTCTTCCCGGACTACCGGGAGGTCGAGGAAGCCTATTACGACGCCACCGGGATCTTTCCCATCATGCACGTCATCGCCGTGCGCAAGGATGTCCTCGACGCCAACCCCTGGGTCGCCCAGAACCTTTTCGTCGCCTTCGAAGAAGCCAGGGCGCGCGGCATCGCCCGGGCGATGGAGATGACCGCCTCGCGCTATCCCATCCCCTGGGGCGCGAGCATGGCCGAGAAGATGCGGGCGAAGTTCGGCGCCGACTACTTTCCCTACGGCATCGAGGCCAACCGCAAGACCCTCGAGGCCCTGCTGCTCTACGCCCATGAGCAGGGTCTGAGTGCGCGCCGGCTCGAACCGGAGGAGCTCTTCCCCAAGGAGGTCGAGGGCAAGTTCAAGATTTAGGGCGGGTCTTGATTTGCCGCGCCGGCGATCGATCTCTATGATGGCGGCAACGCCTTCAACAGTGGGGTAGGTATGGACGCGCCCACCGTCTCGGTTAGACGGGAGGTCAGGATTCTCGGTATCATCGGCTCGGGCCATTTCCTGAGCCATTTTTACGTCCTTTGCCTGCCGCCGCTGTTTCCCTTCTTCAAGTCCGAGTTCGGCGTCAGTTACGCGGCGCTCGGCCTGCTGTTGAGCATCCGCTCGATCGCCAACGGTTTGATGCAGGTTCCGGTCGGATTCCTCGTCGACCGTGTCGGCGCGCGGGCGATCCTGACCACCGGCATCACCATGATGGCGGTGGGCATCGCCCTGATCTCGGTCGTGCAGTCCTATTGGGCCCTGGTCGCCCTGGTCGTCGTCATCGGTGTCGGCTCCAGCACATTCCACCCCGCCGATTACTCCATCCTCAACGCCTCCATCGCCGGCAGCAAGATCGGCAGGGCCTTTTCGCTCCACACCTTTTCGGGCCAGCTCGGCACGGCGACGGCGCCGGTGATCATCATCTTCCTGGCCGCGCTTTTCGATTGGCGCACGGCGCTGGTCCTGGTCGGGTTGGTCGGCATCGCCGTCATGGCGGTCCTGGCGACCCAATGGAACCGGATCCAGGAGGACGGCGAGACGGCGAAGAAGACGGCCGCATCATCCCTTTCCAGCCTCGGCCCGGAGACGTTGAGGGGCAATATCGGCATCCTGCTGTCGAAGCCGATGCTGATCTTCCTCGCCTTCTACTCGATGACGTCGCTCGCCAGCGGCGGCCTCCAGGCCTTCACCGTCGTCGCCCTGGTGTCCCTGCACGAGACCCCGCTTGCCGCCGCTTCCGGCGCCTTGACCGGCTACCTCTTCGCCAGCGCCCTTGGCGTGCTGTTGGGCGGCGTCATCGCCGACCGCACGACCCGGCACGACATCCAGGCCTCCCTCGCCTTCATCGTCAGCGCGCTTGTCATGGCAGTGGTGGGCGGCGTCTCCCTCCACTTCGCGGCGGTGGTGTTCGCCCTGACCCTCGCCGGGCTCACCCAGGGGATGATCCGCCCGGCGCGGGACATGATGGTGCTCGCCGCCGTGCCCAAGGGCGCCATCGGCAAGGCGTTTGGCTTCGTCTCCGCCGGCGCCTCCGTCGGCGGCGCGCTCTCCCCGGTGCTGTTCGGCTGGGTCATCGACCTCGGCAAGCCGGAGTGGGTGTTCTATCTCCTGGCCATCATCATGGTGCTCTCCATCGCCACCGCCATGGTCCCGAAAGGCACCGTGAACCGGGACTAGGGCCTTCTCCGGCCACGGCGCGCCGCGCGGCCTGGCCGCCGGCAATTAAGGGGACACCATACTTAATTCCATAGCTCCAAATTACCGGGACGGGGAATTAAGTATGGTGTCCCCTTAATTGCTGTCCCCTTAATTGCCGGCGACGCGTGGTTGCCGGATCATCATACCGGTAACCCCTCCTCGGCCAGTCCCGGCAGTTCCTGGCCGCCGGCCATCAAGTTCTGGAGTTCGTCCTGGCTGATCTCGCCGCGCACCGCCGTGCCCAGAGTCTGGCCCCGGTTGAGGACCGTAAAACGGTCGCCGACGGCCATGGCGTGACGGACGTTGTGGGTGATGAAGACGACGCCCAAACCCTTTTCGCGGACCATGTTCACGTATTTAAGCACCATCGCGGTCTGGCGCACGCCCAGCGCCGAAGTCGGCTCGTCCAAGATCAACAGCTTGGCGCCGGCATGAACGGCGCGCGCGATGGCCACCGTCTGGCGCTCGCCGCCCGAGAGCGTGCCGACCGCCTGGTTGGGATCACGCACGTCGATGCCGATTTTCATCATCTCTTCCTTGGTGATGCGATGGGCTTTTTCGAAGTCGATGAACCTGAAGGGGCCGAACTTCTTGGTCGGCTCGCGGCCCATGAAGAAGTTGCGGGTGACCGACATCAGCGGAATCATCGCCAAGTCCTGGTAGACCGTGGCGATGCCCCGGTCGATGGCGTCGCGGGCGCTGTCGAAGACGACTTTTTCGCCCTCCATGTACATCTCGCCGGCATTCGGCTTGTGGACGCCGGACATGGTCTTGATGAAGGTCGACTTGCCGGCGCCGTTGTCGCCGAGCAGACAATGGACCTCGCCGGCGTTCACGGTCAGAGAAACGCCGCCCAGCGCGATGACGCTGCCGAAGTGCTTTTCGATGTCGCGCATCTCGATCAATGGCGTAGCCATCTCAGCGCTCCCCGGTGATCATTCGGCGAATGTAGGTGTTCAGGATCACCGCCAACAGCAGGATGATGCCCAGGAAGACTCGGAACAGCGAACTCTCGACGCCGGCGAAGAACAGGCCCTGCTGCACGACGCCGAAGATCAGGGCGCCGAGCGCCGCGCCAATCACCGAACCATAGCCGCCGGTCAACAGGGCGCCGCCGATGACCACCGAGATGATCGCCTCGAATTCCTTCAGCAAGCCCCGGTCGGCGGCCGCCGAGCCGAATTCCATCACTTGGCTGGTGGCGAAGACGGTGGCGCAGAAAGCGGTGAACATGAACATCAGGATCTTCACCCGATTGACCGGCACGCCGACGTAGCGGGCCGCCCGCGCATCGCCGCCGGAGGCGTAGATCCAGTTGCCGAACTGGGTCCGGGTCAGCAGGATATGGCCGAATACGATCAGCCCCAGGGCCCAGACGATGAGC
>JADFPK010000196.1 GCA_022562375.1 Pseudomonadota bacterium | reverse complement strand
CATCGCGCCGAAGGGTTGCTCCGGCAATTCCTACATCATCGATTACGCCGAGGAGATCGGCCCCCATGACGAGGTGATCGAGACCAAGGGCGTCACCATCGTCATCGACCCGGGCGCGACCCTGTTCATCATCGGCACCGAGATCGACTATGTCGAGGACAAGCTCCATTCGGGCTTCGTCTTCGCCAACCCCAACGAGAAGGGCCGCTGCGGCTGCGGCGAATCCTTCACCGTCTGAGCAACGCCCGGCGTCCGTCCTAAGGAGGGCGCCGGAACCGGTTTCAAGCCGGTTCGCGGTATAGGGCGTCGATGATCGGGCAGTCCGGCACCGTGCCGCCCTCGCATTGAGCGGCCATTTCCTTCAGTACCCGAGCCATTCTCCTCAGATCGGCGACCTTCCGCCTGACCTCGACAACATGGTCGAGCGTCAGCGCCTTCACCTCGGCACAGGTGTACGAACCGCCATCGACCAGCCGAAGTAGGTCGCGCACCTGTTTCAGGGTAAAGCCCAACTCCCGGCTTCGGCAAATGAAGTTCAGCCGCTTCAGGTGATCCCGGTGGTAAATCCGATGCCCGCCCTTGCTGCGTGGCGGCGGAGGCAGAAGGCCAATCCGCTCGTAGTAGCGGACCGTTTCGATGTTGCAGCCAATCCGTTTCGAAACCTCGCCTCGAGTCAGGCGTTGCATTTGCGACTTCGATTTCTCGGTCATTCGATACCTCCGGCGCCTGTCGTCGACCCTCCGTGCATTTTATGCGCGAAAATATAGCTTGATCTTGTAGTAAGTACAGGCCTTAAGCTCTTTGCGCCCGGTGAGCGGAGGCGGCCCATAGTGAGCAGGTGTCACCTAGGGGTGGACATGTCGTGATCGCTCTAAAAATATGCTTGTTGGGACTCCTCTTGCTGGTGGTCGCCCTGATCACCGGCGCCCTATACCTTGGCATACAGGGTGGGCTTTCGGTTCAGGCCTTCGAGGAGACCATCCTGGGATGGGGTGCGTGGGGTGTCCTGGGCTCGATCGGGTTGATGATCGTGCACTCGTTCGTGCCGTTCCCGGCCGAGTTTCTCGCCATCGCCAACGGCATGGTTTACGGCCCGGTCTGGGGAACGGTGATCACCTGGACCGGAGCCATGCTCGGCGCCTTTCTCGCCTTCGGCTTGGCCCGCGCCCTCGGCCGGCCGTTCGTCGAGTTGATGGTGGCAAGGAAAAACTGGCACGTCCTGGACGAATGGGCGGCCACGCGAGGCGGCCACCTCGTGCTCATCAGCCGCTTCATTCCTGTCATCGCCTTCAACCTGATCAATTACGCCGCCGGGCTGACCCGCATCTCCTGGTGGACTTTCACCTGGGCCACCGGCATTGGCATCCTGCCCTTGACCATCCTGATGGTCGTCATGGGGGACCGCATCGAAACCATAGCGTGGGAGACCTGGCTGCTGCTCGGCGCTGGGGCGTTCATCCTGTGGTTCGTGTTTCGTCACAAATTTCACGCCCCGCGCGAGAAGCAGGGCCGCCAGGTGGCCGGTCCGTCCGCCAAGTCGAAACCCCGGGATTAAGGCCATGTGTTGGAGCGGTTGGAAACAGCTTGGGAGGACAGATTGGACATGACCCAGTCATCGCACCGAGCGATGCCCTACACGCTCCATGGGCTCACGGGTTTGTGATGCAAAAAAGCCTTGAACCTGTAGTTACTACAGTCCCTATATTAGCAGCACAACGTCGAATTAAGGAGCACGGAGAGTGTTGAGCGAACAACCGCAAAGAGGACCGGCAAGCCAATCGGCAACGGTTCGGGCGAAACCGGGCATCGACCAGCGCACCAAGAGGACGATTTTCACCAGCGGCAGCGGACTTGGGGCCTTGGTGATGTCATCGTGCTGCGTCGTACCCGTGGTGTTGTTCAGCCTGGGCGTCACATCGGTGTGGATCGGCAATCTCTCCGCCCTTTATCCGTACAGGTGGATCTTTTTCGTGCTGACGTCCGGTTTTCTGGCCGCCGGGTTTTACGTGGTCTATCGCAAGCCGCAAGCAAGCGGGTGCGCGCCCGAGGCGTCCTGCGCCACGCCGCTCGCCGACCGGGTCACGAAGATTGTCCTTTGGTCCTCGACGGTGCTCGCGCTCATCGCTCTGACGTTTCCGCTGTGGTTTCCGTACGTTGCGCCCGCACTCTTTGGGACATAGCCGGGAAAAAAGTGATGAAATCTCTCGTTGTTGTTGCCGCCGTGCTCGGCGTATCGTTGCCGGCCCTCGCCGTGCTTCTCGTTGAATGGAATGTCATCGCGCCCGGGCCCCCGCAGGTCTCGGCCGCCGCCACCGCGCCCTCCGCTCCCACCCCGGCGCAAGAGAACATCCGGACGGTCACGCTGAAGGTGGACGGCCTGTGGTGCCCCTCCTGTTCGTACATCGTGCGCAAGGCGCTGATGAAGGTGCCGGGGGTAGTGGACGCTGAAGTTTCGATGGGCGCCAAGAGCGCCATCGTGACCTATGACCCGTCCAAGACGGCCGTCGCCGCCCTCATCGCCGCCACCACGAATTACGGCTTCCCCTCCGCCCTGTTGGCGACGAATTAGGGGACGGCGATGACCGCGGCCGAAACCCTCGAGACCACCGCCCCGGCGGCGCCCGGCACGCGCCTGGAGATATCATTGAGGCCCGGCGTTGCTTTCCCCGACTGGCCGGCCGTCACCTCCGAGACGGCGGCCGGGGCGCTCCAATCGATCCTCGAGGCGTTCGGGGCCGAGACCCGCTGGTCGGGGCTCGGCGACGGGGAGGATCGCGTGCGCCGCGCCATCCTGGAGCACTACGGCAAGACCGGACGGGCGCCTTCGATGGCGGCGCTTACCGGCGCGACCGGCATGGCGCCGGAGCGGTTGCGCGAGCTCATCGGCAAACTCGAGAGCCGGGACATGGTCGTTCTCGACCCGGGCGGGACGATCACCGGCGCTTACCCGTTCACCGAGCGCGACACCGGACACCGGGTCCGCCTCTCAGGCCGGCTCCTCAACGCCATGTGCGCCATCGACGCGCTGGGCGCCGGCGCCATGTACCATACGGACGCCACGATCGACTCGACCTGCCCGGCCTGCGGCGGGGCGATCCATGTCGAGACCCGGGACAACGGCGCCGCCCTCGCGGCCTTCTCGCCCTCCAGAGCCGTGGTGTGGTCGGGTATCCAGTACTTCGACAGCTGCGCCGCCGAGTCCCTGTGTACGGTCATCGCCTTCTTCTGTTCCGACGAACACCTCGTGACCTGGCGTAACGCCAAGCACCCCGGCGGCAAAGGGGTGCGCCTTTCGATGGACGAGGGGTTGCAGGTCGGCAAGGCCATATTCACGCCGCTGCTGGCGGCCGAATCCGGGAACCCATAGAGGAAACCGACGGTCCATGATGAACGACAGGAAACTGCTTCGCACCGGGTCTCGCGGCACGGCCATAGCCGCGATCTGTTGTTTCACGCCCGCCCTGGTCGTTCTCTTCGGCTTTGCCGGGCTGTCCGCCCTCGTTGGCTGGCTCGACTACGGCTTGTTCCCGATGTTGTTCGCGTCGATGGGGGTGGTCGCCTACGCGCTCTATCTGCGCGCCTGCGTCCGGCGACAAGGCAGCGAGCCGGTCGATACCAAGGAAACATCCTCATGAGTAAGACCTGCTGTCCGCCACCGAAACGGAACGGCCATTATGATCTCGCCATCATCGGCGCGGGATCGGCCGGGTTCTCGGCCGCGATCACCGCCGCCGACCAGGGGGCGCAGGTCGCCCTCATCGGTCATGGCACCATCGGCGGCACCTGCGTCAATGTCGGCTGCGTGCCCTCGAAGACGTTGATCCGCGCGGTCGAGGCCATTCACCAGGCCAATACCGCGCCCCGCTTCGCCGGCGTCGCGGGGAACGCGCGCCTGACCGACTGGGCGGCGCTGCGGGCCCAAA
>JADFPK010000195.1 GCA_022562375.1 Pseudomonadota bacterium | reverse complement strand
CGGACGAAGCCGCCGTCGGCCCGCAGGTGCTGAACCCGCTGATTGTAGAAATCGACGACGTAGAGGTCGCCGTTGGGCGCCACGGCCACCCCGCCCGGCGACTTGAATTCGCCGGGTCCGGTCCCGGTCTTGCCGATGGTCCGTCTGTGGCGGCCATCGAGGGCGAAGACCTCGACCCTGTCGGTCCAGTAATCGGCGACGTAAAGCTCATCGCCCGCCACGGTCAGGTTCATCGGCCGGCCGAGCTTCACCGCCGTCTCTCCGGGGGCGGGGAAGGCGCGCTTGAAGTTGCCGTCGAGATCGAAGACCTGGATGCGGGCGTTGCGGGCGTCGCTGACGAACACCTCCTCCCCGGCTACGGCGATGCCCGTGGGGTCGTTGAACTGGCCTGGACCGGTCCCTGGGGTGCCCCAGGCCTTGACGAAGGTGTATGGGGGCTCCTTGGCGAACGGCACGAAGGCGAGCCAGCCGCTAACCAGGAGAATCACGACACCACCGGCAATGCCGCCAGCCCACTTGGTAATTCTTCTATATTTCACAATGTTACGTTTTGTTCTTAATTTAAAATATCGAGAAATTCAGACGAAATCCGGGGCGCCCCACTCGACGCACAGGCCGACGCAAGGCTTGACCATTATTCGGATGCGTCCGGCGTGCGGATCGAAGATGAATTTTCGCCTCCGTCCGCGGTGCGATCGCCGGGCGGCTCGATAAGATGGTCATCGGAACGTTTCGCCCTGTCCGCGCCACGCCGGTAGCGCAAGATCAGGCCACCGGCCACCAGGGCGAGGGCGGCGACCCACCAGACCACGCCCTCGTCGAAGAGCCATGCTAGAGCGGCGCCAAAGCCGCCCGATATCAACAGCAAGGGCAAGGCGCAGCAAGCGACCATGCCGAAGACGCCCAATATCAGGCCGGGGCCGCCACCGGGTTCCTTATCCATATCCATGACTTCCACCTCTAATCCGTTCCGAATGACAACCCTGGCGCCAGGATGGCTACGGGTTCCGAACCCTCAAGGGTAGGACGGCTACGAGACCTTCAGGGCGAAGGCCAGAATGGTGTCCATCGTCGCATGGGGGGCCACGTCGACCGCCTGGAGGACGCCGTCTTTGTCGATGAGGAAATAGATATCCGGATGGCCTCGCGGATCGTAAGTGAAGCTGCCCTCTCGCGAGGCCGCTCCCCACAGCCAGTCGGGCGAGGGGGGGATCGAGCCCGCATGGCGCCTGGCAAAATCCTCGACGGACGGACCCGGGTAACCGAGGTTGTTGTAAAGCTTGAGTTGGATGATCTGAATTCCCGCCTGCTGAATTCGATCGAATTTTTCGGCAACGGCGATGGTGCCGTAGATACAGGTGGGACACCAGGTGGCGAAGAGCCAGAGCATCACCGGCCGGCCGCGGAACTCGGACAGCCGACGCTGGGTCCCGTCCACCGTCGTAAACGCCATGTCGGGCGCCGGCGCCCCGATCTTCACGACGGCCGGAGTCTGCGCGCTTGCCGCCGAGCTCAAGGTCGACTCGACGGACCTCGTAGGGATCATCAAACCGTAGGCGACGGCAGCGATCAGTGCCAGCACCGCGAGGGCGCCGCCATAGGTGAAGAGGCGCAGGCTGTGTCGTGCCCCTGGTCGTTTCATGGCTTGCGCCTCTCCCGTGATCTCAGTGCGGGGCTTCTTCTTGAGTCGGGCCATCGGCGGGGTTGCTCCTTTCAGGCAGGGCGCATGAGCC
Organism: Pseudomonadota bacterium; assembly: GCA_022562375.1. The sequence continues at coordinate 2,196 of JADFPK010000195.1, read as the reverse complement.
CAAAACGTTACGCGCGGCGAGACGCAATGACAACAGCAACAGGATCAGCGCGAACGACAGAAACAGCGGCTCGTAGGTGGCGAAGACGCCCTGGATGCGGCCGGTGAGGCCGAAAATCTGGGGCGTGGTAGCGCCCAGGATCGCCAGCAGCGTCGGCACCAGCGGGGTGCAGCAGACACCGGCCGGCAAGAGGCTTGCAATCATCGCACCAAACGTCAAGCCGCCGCCCCGTTGCCGTAACGAGGCGCGGAAGGCGTAGATATTGAGGGTCAGGGCCAGGCTCAGCAGTGCGGCCAGTGCGATGGCGAAGAAGAGGAGTTCGGCGGTCAGGTAGCGCAGCGAGATCAGTCCGATCACCCCTCCGGTGTAGGCGCCCGGCAGGGTGAAAACATATACCGTCAGCGCCGACGCGAAGAGTCCCAGCGCGAGGTAACGATAGGGCCGCGGGTCAAAAACCAAGCCAACCGCGCCGATTAAGCTGATCAAGGATTTCCTCATAAGCTCATCCTCGCCGGGACCGTTGCCTGGACGCCGCCGGCTTCGCTCAAGGTGTCATCGACCCGGTTGCGGCGAAGCTCTTTTGTCTGCGCCTCGGTATTTCGATCTGTTCTTGCGCTCCCCTCATTTCCGTCCTTCCACCGGACTTATCCGGGGTCGTTTGACGGGTTGGTTTGGAAGATCGGTCGCACGCGGGTGATGCGCCGCAACGTTGCCATCGGCCCCGCCGGTCCGCCGCCGCCACAGGAAGAGACCCACCGCCGCAAGGACGGCCGCCGAGACCAGCCAGGTCAGACCCCCGTCGAGCAGCCAGGCGCCCATCCCGCTCAAGGCGCCGGTCGCGACGAGCACGAGCCCGCCGCAGCAAACGGCGTGGACGAGGATCAGGCCGGTCGCTCCGCCGCGCTTGGGTTCATTGTCCATATCGTCCTCCTATCCGGCACAGCAAGACAGCTTGGTCACGTCCTGCTCGAACGACAGTGCCGCCAGTTTCAGGCCCTCGACGGTCGTGAGGTAGGGGAAGATCGTCTCGGCGAGGTCTCGGACCGTCATGCCATGTTTGATCGCCAGCGCCGCGGTCTGGATGCTGTCGGCCCCTTCCGGCGCCAGGATGTGGGCACCGACCAGCCGGTCGGTTTTCTTTTCGGCGACGAGCTTGATCAGGCCCCGCGTATCGCGCGCCACCAGCGCCCGGGGAACGTATTCCAGGGGCAACACAGAGGTCCTGACCGCCAATCCCTGCTCCCGGGCGTCCTCTTCGGTCAATCCGACACTCGCCACCTGCGGGTCGGTGAACACCACCGCCGGCATGGCCGCCGCATCGTACCGGCGGCGGTCGCCGTCGAGGGCATTCTCGGCGGCGATCTTGGCGCCATAGGCCGCCATATAGACGAACGGGTCCCGCCCGGTCACATCGCCGGCGGCGTAGACGCCGGCCTTTGTCGTGCGCATCCGGTCATCGACTTCGATGCCGCCATTCGGCAACAACGCCACGCCTGCCTCTTCCAGGCCCAGCCCCACGGTATTGGCCTTGCGGCCAGCGCTCACCAGGACCCGCCGCGCTTCAAGGGTTTCGCTGCTGCCGTCGATGGTCACCGACAGAGCTATGCCGCGATCGCTTCCGCGGATGCTCTCATATCCGCCGACTCGGCGCACCGTGATGCCTTCCTCTTCGAAATAGCCCGCGAGGGCGGCACTGATTTCAGGCTCGGCTTCCGGCAGAAGACGGCTACGGAATAAGATCGTCACCCCGACGCCGGCGCGGGCGAACATCTGCGCCAGCTCACAGCCGATGTATCCGCCGCCGATCACGATCATCGATTCGGGCAGGCTCGCCAATTCAAAAGCCGATGTGCTGGTCAGATAGGGCACATCTTCAATGCCCGAAATGGGCGGCACATATTCACCCGACCCGGTGGTGATGATAACCTTGGGGGCATCGATGTGCTTGCCGTCTATTATGACACCGCCGTTTCCAAGCCGCGCCTTGCCCTCCAGGTAGGCAATGCCGTTATAGGCTGGCAGCAAATCGATGTATTTGGCCTGCCGGAGCGAGGCGACAAGCTCGTCTTTTTGGGCCCGCAGCGCCGCCCAGTCGGTCAGGCGCGCGTTCCCCGCGACGCCGGCGAAGCGGGGCGCGGTATTGGCCTGGTGAATGGCCTCGACCGCGCGGATCAACGTCTTCGAGGGCACGCAGCC
>JADFPK010000194.1 GCA_022562375.1 Pseudomonadota bacterium | reverse complement strand
TGGTCGCCGCCGCCATCCTCATGCTGGTGGCGTTCGACCGGATCTCGGGCCTGTTGGTGATGCCGGCGATGGTGATCCTGTGCCGCGAGATCATGGTCTCCGGCCTGCGCGAGTTCCTCGCCGAGCTCCGCGTCAGCGTTCCGGTCAGCCGCCTCGCCAAGTGGAAGACCACCCTGCAGATGCTGGCGATCAGCTTCCTTTTGCTGGGCGACGCCGGGCCGGCGGCGATCCCGGTGCAATTGATCGGCGAGGCCGGGCTTTGGATCGCGGCGGTGCTGACGATCATCACCGGTTATGATTATCTGCGCGCCGGCCTGAAGTACATGACCCGACACGATAGCGCCGAGAAGTTCGAGCCCCGCCCGGCGGAACCGGCTGCGGTGAAACCGGCGAAGTCGCCCCGCCCGCTGCTTTAGATCGCGATCCGGCCAATCGCTTCCAGCTGGCCGGATAGGGCTCTGGACGATGTTCCCTCGCTCTCCCGGTTGACATTCCCCGCCGCCGCCCGAAAATGGCCCGAGGGTCCTGCCGCCGAGGGGGCGCGGCCCCGAATCGCCGGGTGTGGTTGAGGTGCATCATGAAGATTCTCTATTTCGCCTGGCTGCGCACCAAGACCGGCGTCGCCGAGGAGGACGTCAGCCCGCCGGCGGAGGTCGGCGACGTGGCGGCGCTGATCGAATGGCTCAAGGGGCGGGGCGACGGTTACGCCGAGGCGCTCGGCGATCTCTCGGTGGTGCGCGTCGCCGTCAACCAGGAATATGCGCGACTCGACCATCCGGTGGGACCGGACGACGAGATCGCGCTGTTCCCGCCGGTGACCGGAGGGAAGGGCCGATGATCCGGGTGCAGGAGGAAGATTTCGACGTCGGCAGGGAGATCGACGCCCTGGCGCCGGGCAACACCGGCGTCGGCGGCATCGCCTGCTTTATCGGCGTGGTCAGGGATTTCATCGGCGATGACAAGGAGACGGGGACCGCCGTCGGCGCCATCACGCTCGAGCATTATCCCGGCATGACGGAGGGCAAGCTCGAGGAGATCGAGGCCGAGGCGCGGCGACGCTGGCCGCTCGACGGGTGCCTCGTCATCCACCGCTACGGCCGCCTCGAACTCGGCGATCGCATCGTCATGGTCGCCACCGCGGCGGCGCACCGCGCCGACGCCCTCGATGCCTGCCAGTTCCTGATCGACTGGCTCAAGACCGAGGCGCCGTTTTGGAAGCTCGAGGAGACCGAGACCGGCGGCAACTGGGTCGACGCGCGCGCCAGCGACGATCACCGCGCCACCCGCTGGATCAAGAAGTAAGGACAGCGGACGGAGGACGGGGGGGCATGAAAGACGGCTATCGCGTCATCGACTGCGATCTCCATGTCATCGAGCCGGGCGCGGTGTATGAGGATTATCTCGATGAACGCTACCGCCAGACGGGTCCCAAATTCCTCGGCCTGGGCCCGACCCACTTCCCCAGCTGGGAGGTCCAGGGACGGATGATCCCGCCGTGGGCGGATTCGGACGCCGTCATCGGACCGCAGAGATATCTCAACGCGCGCAACGAGGATATCTACGCCCCGATCCGCGAGCGCGGCTACGACGCCGCCTCGGCGCTCGAGGCGATGGACACCGAAGGCATCGACGCCGCCGTGCTCTATCGCACCTTCGCCCACATGGTGGTGTCTCTCGACGATCTCGATCCCGGCCTGGCGACGGCGTGCTGCGCCGCCTTCAACGACTGGCTCGCCGATTACTGCGCGGCCGCGCCCGGCCGCCTCAAGCCGACGGCGATCGTCAGCCTGCACGATCCGGAGCTCGCCGCCGCCGAGGCCAGGCGCGCGGTCGAGGACAAGGGCCACGTCGCCATCGTCATGCTGCCGATGCCGGTCAAGGGACGCTATTTCAATGCGCCCGAGTGCGACGTGCTGTGGCGGGAGATCGTCCGGCTCGGCGTACCGCTGGCGATCCACGGCACCAGCGGCGGGGCGTCCGACGATTACGTCACCAACCGCTTTAACGGCCTGCCCAACTTCCGGACCCAGAACCACGCCGCCGCCTTTTCGCTCGAGCTCATGCTGGCTTTATCGTCCCTCATCGTCGGCGGCGTGCTCGAGCGTTTCGCCGATTTGCGCGTCGCCTTCCTCGAGGGCAATTGCGGCTGGCTGCCCTGGTGGCTCGGCCGGCTCGACGATCAGTGGCAGAAATACGGCGGCGGCGAAACGGTCAAGCTAACCGAGCTGCCGAGCGCCACTTTCGCCCGCCAATGCTTCATCGCCACCGACGCCGACGAGGCGTTGTTGGCGATGGTCATCGACCGCATCGGCGACGACAATATCGTCGTCTCCACCGATTATCCCCACGCCGACGGACCCTATCCCCACGGCATCGACACCTTCACCGCGCTTCCCGGCGTCGGCAAGGAATCCAAGCGCAAGATCCTGTGGGACAACCCCGTCCGCCTCTACGGCTTCGACGAAGCCGCGCTGGGGTCGCAGGCGTAGGTTCAGCAACCCGCCCCGCTCCCTTCCTCATCACCACCGCTTCGCCCGGCGCCAAGCCGCCGCCGGCCCACATAACGACCACGCCGCCGCCAATGGTGAGCGCCCCCCCATCATCGGCGTCTGGTAAGGCATACTTACCCTTTTTACGTGTATGGTTGATTGTTCGTTCTATCCTCGGTTAGACTTCGCCGAAACACGCATAAATATAACCGCCGGCGCACCTTCAACCACACGAACGCGCCCGGCGAAGAAGCGCCCGCCAACCCAAGGCGGCGCCGACAGGGGGGAAACGATGAAATCCAGGACAATCGTCCCGGCGATGTTGGCGTGCTGTGGCCTAGCCCTTTCGGGGTGTGACACATTCCGAGGCGAGGAACTCTCGCTCTTTGATACGGCTGTCACGGCTGAAGGAGTTAGAAGCTTAGTCAGGGGAGACGGTTTGGAAAAGGAGGGAAACTATTTCCGACTTCTTAGATTGGAAGACTTACTCGATCCCGAAAGCACTTATGACGACGACGATTTCAAGGCAACGAGGACTAACATAAAGAAGGCATACAAAGCATTTTACAGTGGTTATAACTCTGATGACCGCACTGGTGCCGAAACCATTAAATTAAAAAGAAACCGATTTCAGAACAGAATTATCTATGAGTCGAATCAACGATGCAGTGTTTTCAAAAGGTTTATTAAGCGCGTGGACGCGCAAACAAACCTGACCCTGGGCATTTTAACGACTCTGTCGGCTGGGCTTGGCACCATTTTTACAGCTGCGAATACTGTGCGGGCCTTTTCCGGCGCCGCCGCAATATTCAGCGGCACCCGTGCTGAATTCGACCAAGTATACTTTGCCAGCGCAACTATAACCATAATTGGGAAAGGCATTGACTCACGTCGTGAAAAAATACTTGCCAATATTGTGGAAAACCAAAAGCAGCCTATAGAAATATATACTGCTGAGAAAGCGGTTGCCGATGGAATTTCTTACCATGGGAGTTGTACGTTGATAGCAGGTCTAGAAGAAGCGGCAAAGGACCTTGAGAGAGTTAATAATCCCGGACTGAAACAAGTCGAAGCAACTTTTAAAAACTTTGGCAAAGCCAAAGTGGCATTTGAGGAGGCACAAAAATCAGGTAAACGAACCGGCGATGATGGCGGCGGAAATCAAGGTGGCTCGGCGAATTCCCAATCGGAATCCTCGGCCACCCCGTCAGAACGGCCCCCCGTAGAGGTGGCTCCACTAACGCGCTAATCGACTATCGGGAGCGGATGCCATGGATCAGAAAGACCAGCGACGACAAATTCGTTTCTACGATGAAATTCTCACGAAGAGTGTATTCGTTCTCGCTATCACTTAACACGCATTTGGGGGACTCAAAAATGCCGAAAATGATCGTGGGAATTCACGGACTTGCTAACAAACCCGAGAAAGATGTACTCGCCGATTGGTGGGAAACATCGATCAGAGAAGGCTTGAATAAAAACTGCCAAATCGCCAAACC
>JADFPK010000193.1 GCA_022562375.1 Pseudomonadota bacterium | reverse complement strand
CCTCAAGCAATTCGTCGAGGAGGGCTGGGACGCCAGCGACCAAGCCGACGCGGCGGCGAAGGCCGAGGACAAGGGTGAGGCCTGGGCCGGCGCCGTGGATATCGCGCCGGGGATCAAGGTGTATCAACTCACACAAACCGGCCTGGCACTCCAAGCCACGATCCAAGGCACCAAGTTCTGGAAGGACGACGAATTAACCGGAACAGTTCCCTAGGCACCGCCACCTCGGCCAATGGGACCGTGACGTAGCGACCATGGCGCACCGACCAGCCTGATCTGGGTGGTCCAGCTTTTATGAGAGAGCCTGGCGTCGTTGCCAGCCCCCATGTGGTGGCTGGGGCCCGGCATGGTCCGGCACATCGGTGTCCGGCGCCACCGGCCGCGAACGGCAAATAAAGTCCAAATCCCCTGCCACCGGTGCGCGCCTCTCGGCCGGCGGTGAGGTCAAGGACGCTGGCGCCGCCCGCACAATCGACGTAATCTCCGGCCGATGCACCGCGTAGCCCGATGTCCTTTTCCTCATCTTCCTTGCGTCCCCTTCAAACGGCTTGCTTTCGCCGCCTGGCCGGCGATGACGGCGCGGCGGGGGCGCCGGCGCACGCGCCTTCACCGCCGCCATGGCCTTCTCGGCCGTCATGGATGGGGTGACGCCGTGAACGCGGTGCGGATTTATCACCGGTTTTCACGGCGCTTCTCGGGCCTTCCCGCCAACGTCCAGGGCGCCATCTGGATCGCCTTCGCCGGGTTGATCCTGGTGACCATGAGTTCGATGGTGAAAGCGCTCGGCGCCAGCTTCGACAGCTTCCAGATCGTGTTCTTCCGCTGTGCGGTGGGGACGGTAGCCCTGCTTCCCTTGGCGCTGAGGTACGGCTTCGGCACCTACGCCACGCGGCGGGCGGGACTGCATGCGCTGCGCACCCTCGCAGGGCTTGGCGCGATGGCGTGTTTCTTCTACGCGCTGACCCACATGCGGCTCGCCGAGGCCACCGCCATCATGTTCTCGCGCCCGCTGTTCACCACCATTCTGGCGGTCGTCGTGCTCGGCGAACTGGTGCGCTGGCGCCGGACGACGGCGACGGTGGTCGGGTTCATCGGCATCCTCGTCATACTGAGGCCTGGCGCCACCGCCTTCGAACCCGCCGCCGTGGTGGCGGTGCTCGGCGCCATGCTGGCCGGCGCCACCGCCATCATCATAAAGAAGTTGTCGAGGACCGAGCCGACCGTGGTCATCGTCTTCTGGTTCACCCTGGGCGGCACCGTGCTGGCGCTGATACCGGCCATACTCGTGTGGCGGACGCCGACGGGGGCGGAATGGGGCCTTTTGGTGCTCATGGGCCTGCTCGGGCTGGCCGGCCAGGCCGCCATGACCCGCGGCTTCGCCCTCGGCGAGGCCAGCGCCGTGGTCTCGTTCGACTATCTCAGGCTGATCTTCGCCGGCCTCATCGGCATCGTCCTGTTCGCCGAGGTCCCCGACGTCTGGAGCGTCGCCGGCGCCGCCATCATCATCATTAGCACGCTTTACATCATCCGCCGCGAGATCAAGCTGGCGGCGGCCAAGGGAAAGGAAGAGCGCACGATTTCGGAACCATGAGCGCGTCCGGGTTCTTGATTGCGCTGATTTCCGCGCCCCGGTGCGCTATCCTCGACCGATGACGGCCGATGACACCCATCCGCCAAGCCTCGCCGACATGGAGAAGGCGGCCGCCAGGGCGCTCGAAACCATCCCCGAGGTGCTGCGGCGTCATGTGACCGACGTGGTGATCCGGGTCGACGACTTCCCCGATGCGGAGACCGAGCGCGCCATGGGGCTGGCCTCCCCGTTCGATCTCCTCGGCCTTTACCGCGGCGTCTCGCTCGACCGCAAGAGCGTGCTGGACGCGCCGACCGACATCGACATGATCTTCCTCTACCGCCGGCCGCTGCTCGATTACTGGTGCGAGAGCGGCGAAAGCCTGGAAAGGATCATCCGTCACGTGCTGATCCACGAGATCGGCCATCATTTCGGTTTTTCCGACGACGACATGGCCCGCATCGAGGCCGCGTCCTAGGCCGAAAGCTCAGCCGATCAGCGCGTGCACCCGGCGGCGCAGCTCCGGCACCACGTCGGCCTCGAACCACGGGTTGCGCCGGAGCCAGAGCCTGTTGCGGGGGCTCGGATGGGGGGTCGGCAGATAGGCCGGCAGATAGTCCTCATAGGCGCCGACGGTCGCCGCCAGCGTCGCCTTGCGCCGGGGCCCAAGATAATAGGCCTGGGCATAGGCGCCGAGCAGCAGGGTGAGCCCGACCGCCCCCATCAGGGCGCCCAGGCGCGGATGCCACATCGGCGCGCATTCGGCGCGCGGCGGCAGATCGCCGCCCTTGCCCCTGCCCGGATAGCAGAACCCGGCGGGGACGAGGGCGATGCGCGACCGGTCGTAGAAGGTGTCCCGATCGACATCGAGCCATCGGCGCAACCTGTCGCCGGAAGGGTCGTTGAAGGGAATGCCGGTCTCATGCACCTTGGCGCCCGGCGCCTGGCCGACGATCAACAGCCTCGCCGTCACCGAGGCGCTGAGCACCGGGCGCGGGCCCAGGGGAAGATCGGCGGCGCAATGGCGGCACGCCCTGACCTCGGCGAGCAGGGCCTCGAGGCCGGGCTTCGGGTGCCGCGCCCCGGCCGTCATGAGGCCAGCAGCCTATCGACATAGGCCGGCACCTCGATCGCCGCCGGACCGAGGACGGCCTCGTGGAACATGGTGTGCCCGGCGGAGGGCTCCAAGTTGAGCTCCACCGTATGGGCATGCGCGTACTCGCGCGCCTCGCGGACGAAGCCGGCGGCGGGAGTGACGTTGCCCGAGGTGCCGATCGAGATGAACAGCGCGCATTCGGCGATGGCCTGATATATCCGATCCATCTCCAGCGGTATCTCGCCGAACCAGACGACATCGGGCCGCATGGCGCCGCTTTGCCTGCAAGCAGGGCATGGCGTGTCGAGGCCGAGGTCGTCCTTCCACGCCGTGATCCCGGCGCACGTGCCGCACCGGGCCTTGAGCATCTCGCCATGCATGTGGATGAGGCGCGAGGTGCCGGCGCGCTCATGCAGATCGTCGATGTTCTGGGTCACCACCAGGACCTCGTGCGGCCAGTCCTGCTCGAGCCTGGCAAGGGCGAAATGGGCGGGGTTGGGCGCCACGTCGCTGGACAACAGCCTTTGGCGCCGGGCATTGTAAAAGGCGTGCACCCGTTCCGGTGCCCGCGCGAAGGCTTGCGGCGTCGCCACGTCCTCGATGCGGACCTTGGACCAGATGCCGTCGGCATCGCGGAAGGTATCGAGGCCCGAAGCCTTGGAGATGCCGGCGCCGGTGAGAACGACGATGGGACCGGATGCGATTTGGGAGGTCATATGAAAAAGCCCGGAAAGAGTCGCGCGCGAGGCCGCTTGAGTGGCCCGAGGCCCGCCATAATACCGAAACATCGGCGGGGGCGGTAGGATGATCCGGGTGCTGTTCGTCTGCACCGGCAACATCTGCCGTTCGCCGACGGCCGAGGGGGTGTTCCGCGCGCTCCTCGACGCCGAGGGACTCGGCGGGGCGATCGCGGCCGATTCGGCGGGCACCCACGGCTATCATGTCGGCGATCCCCCCGATAGCCGGTCCCAGGCGGCGGCGGCCCGGCGCGGCATCGATTTGAGTGGCCAGCGCTCGCGCCTGTTCGCCGCCGGCGACTTCGAAACCTTCGATTATGTCCTCGCCATGGACCGCATGAACTACCGGATACTCGAATCCTCCTGCCCGCCGCGCGCGCGGGCGCGGCTTTCGCTGTTCCTCGACTTCGCGCCGGCCCTCGGCCTCATTGAGGTGCCCGACCCCTATTACGGCGCCGACGATGGCTTCGAGGAAGTGCTCGACATCGTCGAGGCGGCGTCGGGCGGCCTGCTCGCCGCCATCCGCGAGGCCCACCTCTGAAACCGGCGGACATTGCACCATGGGGCGCACCAAGCCGATGACGGA
>JADFPK010000192.1 GCA_022562375.1 Pseudomonadota bacterium | reverse complement strand
TCGTCGGCGTCAATGAAGGCATCATCTCGACCGAGGTCGCGCCCTTCGGCGGCATGAAGGAGTCCGGCATCGGGCGGGAGGGCTCGAAATACGGCATCGATGAGTTCGTCGAGGTCAAGTACATCCTTATGGGCGGGCTCGACGCCTAGGGCTTTCGCAGTTCAGGGCCATGGCGGAATACGACTTCGATCTTTTCATCATCGGCGCCGGGTCGGGCGGCGTGCGCGCCGCCAGGCGGGCGGGCGCGCATGGCAAGCGGGTCGGGTTGGCGGAGGAAAGCCGCGTCGGCGGAACCTGCGTCAATCGCGGCTGTATCCCCAAGAAGCTCTATGTCTACGCCTCCCACTTCGCCGAGGAGGCCGAAGACGCCCGTGGTTTCGGCTGGACCGTCCCCGACGCGTCCTTCGATTGGCCGAAGCTGGTCGACGCCAAGAAGACCGAGCTCTCCCGACTGAATGGCATCTACGACCGCATGCTGGAGGAGGCGGGGGTCAGCTACATCGAAGGGCGCGCGGTCCTCGCCGATCCCCACGGGGTCGAGGTGGCGGGACGAGGCTTGAGCGCCGAGACCATACTGATCAACACTGGCGCCAGGCCCACCCGTCCCGACATTCCCGGCGCGGAGCACGCGATCACCTCCGATGACGCCTTCGACCTGGCCGCGTTTCCCCAACGGATCGCCATCGTCGGCGGCGGCTATATCGCCGTCGAATTCGCCGGCATCTTCAACGGGCTCGGCGCGGCGGCGACGTTGTTTTACCGCGGCGAGATGATCCTGCGTGGGTTCGACGACGACGTGCGCACCACCCTTTGCGAGGAGATGGGCAAAAAGGGCATCGATGTGCGTCTCGAGACCAACCTCGTCGGCATCGAGAAGAAATCGGACGGGCTTCACGCCACCACCACCAATGGTGACGTCATGGTGTTCGATCAGATACTGATGGCGACCGGGCGCATCCCCAATACCGATGGGCTAGGTCTTGGCGAAGCCGGGGTGGAGCTGGCGCCCGACGGCGCCATCGTCGTCGATCCTTACTCAAAATCGACCGCGGACAACGTCTACGCCGTCGGCGACTGTACCAACCGGCTGGCCTTGACGCCGATCGCCATCCACGAGGCCCAGTGCCTGTTCGAAACCCTCTATAAGGACAATCCGACCCGCCCCGAATACCGCGACGTGCCGAGTTGCGTGTTCAGCCAGCCCGCCGTCGGCACCGTCGGAATGACGGAAGCGGAAGCCCGCGAGGCGTTGGGCGCCGTCGATGTCTATCGCTCCAAGTTCAGACCCTTGAAACACACCCTTTCCGGGCGCGATGAAATGACCTTGACGAAGCTTATCGTCGATGCCGCTACCGGCCGGGTGGTGGGCGCCCACATGGTCGGCGCCGAAGCCGGCGAGATCATCCAGGGCCTGGCGATCGCCGTCAGGGCGGGGCTCACCAAGGCCCAGTTCGACGCCACCATGGGCATCCATCCGACGTCGGCCGAGGAGTTCGTCCTGATGGGCGAGAAAGTGACGGACGCAGGGGCCGGAGCGGCCCGGTAAAGGGCGATCTTTGGCTCTATTTAGGGCATTTCCGCCGCTTTTACCGGCCTCGATACTATTCCCGATACCACCACTTTATCTGGTAAAATGGGTGCTTGAGGCGTATAAGTCTGCGCCTTCGCCCCCATTCGGGCGGTTCGAAGGGTAATTAGTGTCGAGAGTGTCATGATGGCTGGGAAGTGGACGCCGGACAGTTGGCGGGGCAAGCCGATCAAGCAACAGCCCCAATGGCCGGATGAAGGGGCGCTCGCGGAGGTCGAGGCCAAGCTCAAGAATTTTCCGCCTCTGGTATTCGCCGGTGAAGCGAGGCGCCTTCGCGAGCACCTCGCCAAGGTCGTCGACGGCCGGGCCTTCCTGCTCCAGGGCGGGGATTGCGCCGAGAGCTTCGCCGAATTTCATCCCGACAACATCCGCGATAGCTTCCGCGTGCTCCTGCAGATGGCGGTGGTGCTGACCCACGGCGCCAGCCTGCCGATCATCAAGGTCGGCCGCGTGGCGGGCCAGTTCGTCAAGCCCCGGTCCGATGATTTCGAGACCAAGGACGGGGTAAGCCTGCCGAGTTACCGCGGCGACATGGTCAACGCCATGGAGTTCACCGAAGAGGCCCGTACGCCCGATCCTCAGCGCTGGCTCCAGGCCTACAGCCAGTCGGCGGCGACCCTCAATCTGCTGCGCGCCTTCGCCCAAGGCGGTTTTTCCGACCTTCACCGGGTGCACCGGTGGAATCTCGGCTTCGTGGAACAGAGCCCTCAGGGGGAGAAATACCGCGAACTCGCCGACCGGATCGCCGAGACCCTCGGCTTCATGGAAGCCTGCGGGCTGACCTCCGAGACGACGCCGCAGATCAGGGAAACCGAGTTCTTCACCTCCCACGAGGCGCTATTGCTGAACTACGAGCAGGCGATGACCCGGATCGATTCCCTGACCGGCGAGTGGTACGACTGCTCGGCCCATCTGGTGTGGGTGGGCGAGCGCACCCGCCAGCCGGACGGCGCCCAGGTCGAGTTCCTGCGCGGGATCAAGAACCCGATCGGTCTGAAGACCGGCCCGACGATAGAGCCCGATGAGCTTTTGCGACTGATCGACATCTTGAGCCCGGAGAATGAACCGGGCAGGCTGACCCTCATTTGCCGCATGGGCGCCGACAAGGTGGAGGCGCGGCTTCCGCCGCTGATCCGGGCGGTGGAGCGCGAGGGACGCAAGGTGGTGTGGGCTTGCGATCCGATGCACGGCAACACCGTCAAATCGTCCAGCGGCTACAAGACCCGGCACGTCGACAGGATCCTTTCCGAGGTGATGAGCTTCTTCGCCATCCATCAGGCGGAAGGGACCCATGCCGGCGGCGTGCATTTCGAGATGACCGGCCAGGACGTCACCGAATGCGTCGGCGGCGCCCAGGCGATCACGGAATCGGGGCTGGCGGACCGTTACCATACCCACTGCGATCCCAGGCTGAACGCCAACCAGGCCCTGGAACTCGCCTTTGTTATCGCCGAGATGCTCAGATCGGAGCGAACGGCGAACGCCATGGGGCGCATCGCCGCGGCCTCCTGAGGTTCACTTTATTCGCAGGGCGCCGTATGGCCTCCTATTCAATGCCACCCGTTTGGGCGGCCCGCAACCATAGAGCGCCATGAATCCGGAAATCGAGGACATCGCCCGTCTGACCGACAGTTACTTCGTCAAGACGAAGAAGACCGTCGAGCGTTTCGGCGACAAGTTCGCGACCTACGCCGTCTTTATGCGCCGGCCGGTGATTTTCACCCCGAAACTGATGGTCGATTGGCTGAACGCGGTGGCCGAGGCCCGGGGCACCGAATTCGATATCGAGCTCAATTTCGAGGAAGGCGACTGGGTCGGCGCCGGCGAGCCCTTGGTGTATATCACCGGCGCGCTTACCCATCTCGTCGATCTCGAAACCCTTTATCTGCAGAAGTTGGGGGCCGCCGCGGTCGCCGCCTATAACGCCTACACCATGTGCGTCGATCTGCCGAAAGTGGCGTTCCTCGCCTTCGATGCGCGCCATTGCGCCGGCGCCGAGATGGCGGAGCTCATGGCCTATGCCGCTTCCGTCGGCTCGAACGCGGCCAAGAAAGAGGTCGGCGCCAAGGGCTTCATCGGCAACTCGGTGGACGCCACCGCCCATTACTTCGGCAACGAGGAGGGCCTGGGCAGCATGCCCCATGCGTTGATCGGCTACGCCGGGTCGACCGTGCGCGCCGCCGAGATGCTATTCGAGACCTATCCGGACCAGAATCTGGTCGTGCTGGTCGATTATTTCGGCCAGGAGGTTACCGACGCCATCGCCGTTTGCCGCCGCTTTCCCGAGTTGGCCGAGGCCGGCAAGCTCGCCTTCAGGATCGATACCCACGGCGGCCGTTACGTCGAGGGGCTCGATCCCGCCAAGTCCTATGCCGTGCTCGAGCGGCACAATCCCGGCGCCATCCGGCGCTACCGCAGCGAGGTCG
>JADFPK010000191.1 GCA_022562375.1 Pseudomonadota bacterium | reverse complement strand
GGCGTCCTGACTGACGAGCCGGCCCTGGGGTCCCCTCGGGATGTCGGAGAGATGCTCGCTCCGCATCTCACCCGCGACCTTCATCAAGTCCTTCACGAACATCGGATCGCCGGAATCGCCTTCCGCCTTGGCGCGAGCGAACTCCGCCGCCATGCCGTTTTGGAAGGCCAGCGTCCTCTCGGTGATGAAGTTACCGTCATCCAACTTCTGCTGGCGCGCCATCGCCTTCTTCGCCGCCTCGCTCAGCTCCGGCGGTTCGGCGAACTCGAAGCGTCCGTCGTCGTCATCGAATGGTAGTTTGGGCATAGTCGCCCTCCTTCTGGAATGTGGATCGGGTGTGGATTGGGTGGTTCGTCGGCCCCGTAGCGGCGCTTTGGCCGGCCACGGGCGCACGAAAAAACCCGCCGGCCGGTGAGGCCGCGGGCGGGTGGGGACACTCCCCCACATTTGCTCAAAATCATAGCCGATCTTGTAAAGTGTGTAAAGGAAAAAAGACAGTATTCAGGAAATAATTCTGAAGTCCAGTCTCACCCGCCGAGGGTGACGGCAGGCGGGTCCGCTGCCGGGCACGGGGGCGTGGTGGCCTCTATACGCTTCGGAGCCGGTATGGAAGGCCCGGCGCCACGGCTCTCGGGGACATTCCAAACCGGCTCTAGCCATCGGAATCGGAGACCGGGGCGCGGGTGCGCTTGATCCCGGCGCGTTGGCGCTTGGCCTCGAGGCGGCGCTCCTTCGAAGCAGGGCCCGGCTTGGTTTTGCGCCTCGGGCGGGGTCTCTCGCTGGCGCGCAGGATCAGCTTGGTGAGCCGGTCGAGGGCGTCGGCGCGGTTTCGCGCCTGGGTGCGGTAGCGCTTGGCCTCGATGACGAGCACGCCGGCGGCGTTGACCCGCTTACCGGCGAGGCGGATGAGACGGGCGCGGACCTCGTCGGGCAGGGAAGGGGAGTGGGCGGCGTCGAAGCGGAGTTGAACGGCGCTCGCCAGCTTGTTGACGTTCTGACCGCCCGGCCCCGAGGCGCGGATGAAGCGCTCTTCGATCTCGCTCTCCGCGATCGCTATGCTCGGCGTGATACGGATCATCTCTCGTTCCCCTGCCGGGTGTGCCCGCAAATGGTCCGCTCCGCAACCCTTACCGTTGCGGCCCGTGGGCGTCGGGATCACGGAAACCGGCGCACCGCCCCGGCGCACAAGGGGCTCGATCGGCCGGGTGCGGCCCCGACGCCCCCGCCCGGGGTTCCGCCGTTCATTGCTGAGATAGGGTGCCGCCTGGCCGATATCCATCCCCTGGGCCGGATCACCGGGGGCGGCGTTCCTCGCCCTCCCCGGGGGCCGGACGGGCCGGCGGATCGAAGCCTTGAATTCCAGGCATTTCGTGGCGGATTCGCGATATTTTAAGGGAATCCTGCCTTAATAGCTGTGCACTCCATCAAGGGGGACAAACCTTGCGCTCGCTCGCTATCCTCGCCCTGCCGCTATTGCTTGCCGCCTGTGGTGGCGCCGGTTCGACGCTGTCGATCGCCTTTATTGCCGCCGATGCCGTCAGCTATTCCATCAGCGGCAAGAACATGACCGATCACGCCTATTCCGCCATCACGGCGATGGATTGCACCATGTCGCGGATGATCAAGAACCAGCCGGTGTGCAAGGATCGCCCCTTGCCCGAAGGGGTGCGCGTCGCCAAAGGCGGCTCGATGCTTGTCGACCCGTTCGTCTACGATGCCCCGCCCCGCGCGGAAGAGACCGTCGGGCCGGCCGGGCATGAGCCAAGCGCCGATGCCCTCCGGCCCGCCGTCCGGCCCGGACCCGTCGGACGCTATCTCGTGCTCGGGACCTATGCCGATCGGTCGGAGTCCCAGCGCGCGGTCATCCGGGGGCGCAAATTCCTGCCGGTCATCACCCGTCTGGAAGACGGCGATAGGCTGATCTATCGTGTCGTCGCCGGCCCTTTCGCGCCCGACGATGCCGAGAGCATGCGCCGGCGCCTCGCTTCGGCCGGCTTCAAGGATGCGTGGCCCATCTCGCTTTGCGCCGATACCTTCCGCATGCCACCTTGCCGGGTGTCTTCCGAAGGCATCGATATCGCCAGCCTGCCGAGGTCGGAACGCCGGTTCCTGCGTCCCTGACGGCCAGTGGCCCTTGAAGCCGGCGCGACCGCGCGATCGGTGTTTCGGCCGTTGGGTAAATTGGCGGGCGTTCCTATAGCTTCCAAAAATCTAGCACTCGCCCATGACGGGCGCGTGGCGCCCCGACGGTGGGGGATCAGCGCCCGACGGGCGCGGGGGTGCGGGTAAGCTGGGTGAGTTTGTCGAGGATTTCCTCGAAATTCGAGGACCGGTAATCGGGATACTGGCTGCGCAGCGCCCAAAGGACACGCCGGGACACCTCGGATTGGTCGTTGCGGGTGCCTTCGGATTCGGTTTTCAGGATGGCGCCGACCGCCGCCTGGAAGGCCGGCAGCAACAACGACGGCAGGCCGGCGCGTTGGTAGATCGATGAAAAACCGCGAGACCCCTTTTCGTAGAGGAGGGTGCGGACGGTCATGATCGGCACTTTGGCGAGCTCGGCCATGGCCACCTCGAAGAAGATCAGCTTACCCATCGACATGGACCGCAACAGGATCGAGGGCGTCAGGTGGCCATTGGCGAACAGCTGACGCACCAGACGCCGTACTTTTTCGAGATTATCGCTCGTTCCGATCAGGCTGAGGGTGGCGCGTTCGCGGGTTTGCTTGACGACATCGCCGGTCTCGTCGATCGGGAAGTCGTAGTGGTCGATCAGGTGTTGGCGCATGGTATAGGAAACCAGCCCGACCAGCCGCTCCGCCACCGAAATCGGCAGTTCGGGCCGCTGTACCAGGATACCCTGCACTACTTCGTTGTCGGGGAAGGTTTCGACCACCTTCTGCATCGCCTGCTCGCCGATGTCGGCGTTGGTGTTTTCCACCAGCGTCGTCACCACCTCTTCGTTCTCGGTGTCTATGAGGGCTTCGGAGACTTGTTCCGACACCTCCTCCCGGCGGGCCACGGCCTTTTGCTTGGCTGGACTTTGGCTGCGTACGATCTCGATGAGGTCTTCATCGCTCAGCACCGCGGATGATTCGAGCATCGGCAGCGCCACCGATTCGACATCGAGGGCGAGGGAGAGCGCCACGTCGTGCGGCACGTTGCGGCTTTCCTTCAGGTGCTGGCACAGCGCTTCGCGCACCTTGACGGCGACGTCACGCACCAGGAAGCGGAAGATTTCCTCGGCGATTTCCCGCTCGGAATCGCTGAGCTCCCCTTGACTGAACTGATTCGCCACCTTGGCGGCGGTCGTTTCGCGCGTCCGCGCCGTCCGGTCGGCCTTGAGGCGTCTAACGTCCTCCTCGGTCAATTGGTGCAGCTTTTTCATCCAGCCCCCGTCATGGAATCTCGGTGCGCAGGCCCTTGCCGGCGCCGCTCGAAGCGCCGTCGGTCGTGATCCTCGGAAATGGCGGTTTTTACTATGATTGGATAGTCTTAACGCGCCGTTAATCTTGGGCGAGCGGGCGGGCGACGCGTCGGGATTTTTTGGAATTCAGGCCCCGGTTGTTTCATTTTCGTTAATGTTGGGGACGGCTCCCGGCGGCGGCTAATGGAAGTCCCGTGAACGGACGCCAAGGCCGGATTTGCGGCGATGGGTCGCAGAGAGGCCATCATGGCCGCGGGCGCCTTCGCCCATCTCGGCGAGGGTCGGGAGCAGGGGGGAAAGGTCGACGAGGCGCTCGGCCACCACATGGATCACCTCGCCCTCCCGTTGGAGCTTGCCGGTAACCCCCATCAGGCGGCTCTTGAGCACCACCGGGCGGAAGGCCTCGAACACGCCGGGCCAGACCACGAGATTGGCAATGCCCCCCTCGTCCTCGAGGGTGATGAAGATGACGCCGCTGGCGCTTCCCGGGCGTTGGCGCACGAGCACCAGACCGGCGACGGAAACGCGCGTGCCGGCGGGCCGGCTCCCGAGCGCCGCGCAGGCCCGGTATCCCCGCCTTGCCAACTCC
>JADFPK010000190.1 GCA_022562375.1 Pseudomonadota bacterium | reverse complement strand
ACGTCAGGGCCGAAGGCTGGCCGGGCCTTGCGACGGGGTGGTGAAAAAACTTCCGCTCAGACCCGTCCCGTCACATTTGCCGCTATGTTGATATCATCGCCGTTTGGATCGGCGGCGCCCATTTGTTAGGCTGAGGTGCCCGTGTCCGCCGGCGTATCGAGCGCCGGAGCACCGGCCCTCGGCCACACTTGGCCCATGGGCCATCCCAGTACTTACTTTCATAGAAGGGTGAACCATATGATCGTCTTTTCGCGGGCGCCGGGGTGGAGGCGTCGCGCCGGCGACCCTGGCTCCGCCGGAGGCTTCGCCGAGGCGAGTGTCCGGACATCCACCCTCCGCAGCGGCAGCGACTGTCCGCCCTACAACTCCGGAAGGCGGGAAGGTGCCGCTGCTGCGGAGGACGGGTCGTCAAGCGGCGCTAGAGCCCTCCGGTGGCCACGATATGCGACCCTTCGGGCGGCCTTGCGGGCCCTTACGCTCTCGTCGCGCGGCCCTTGTGATGGGCTCCCATCACGGCGGACCACGCTCCGGGCCTGAAGAACCCGCAAGGCCGTCAGATGTGTCACCCTTCTATGAAAGTGAGTACTAGGGAGGAGAACGAGGTGGGCAAGACGCCCCGACGGAAAACCGCCGCCAAGAAGGCCGGGGGGAAGCCCCGGCGCCCGGGCGCTCCGGCGTTCGAGGTCACCGCCGCCCTCATCGTCATCGGCAATGAGATTCTCTCGGGACGCACCAGGGACGCCAACCTGCCCTATCTCGGCCAGCGCTTGAACGAACTCGGGGTCCGGCTCAGGGAGACCCGCGTCATCCCGGATGACGAGGACGCCATCGTCCGGACGGTCAATGAATGCAGGCATGCTTACGATTACGTGTTCACCACCGGCGGCATCGGCCCGACCCACGACGATATCACCGCAAGCTGCATCGCCAAGGCCTTCGGCGTTCCGCTGCTCCGCCACCCGGAAGCCGTCGCCCGGCTCGAGCGCCACTATCGTTCAGGCGACTTCAATGAAGCGCGCAGGCGGATGGCCGACGTGCCCGAAGGCGGGACCTTGATCGACAACCCGGTCAGCGCGGCGCCTGGTTTCAGGATCGAGAACGTCTTCGTGTTCGCCGGAGTGCCGGCGATCATGCAGGCGATGTTCGAGGGCATAAAGCATGCGCTCATCGGCGGTAAGCCGTTACGGGCCCGCACCTTCAGGACGACACTTGCCGAAGGCCGGCTGGCCCAGGGGCTCGGCGACATCCAGGCCCGCTTCCCCGAGGTCGAGATCGGCAGCTATCCGTCCTTTACCCGGCGCGAACCGGGCGTGCGCATCGTCCTCAGCGCGACCGACGAAGGACGCCTGGACGAGGCCGCGGGCGCGCTTGTCAAGCTTGTCGCCGAGCTCGGCGGCGAATCGCGGGAGATCGAGATCACCGCGCGCTAGCCTCGGCATAAAACCGCTGGATCGGGCGTTGGCGGCGGGCGCTTCAGTCCGCCGCCTGGCCGATGAGGTCGAGGACCCGCTTGGCGTTGAGCAGCTGCGCCCGCTCCGCCCGCGCCCGGTCCTTGGCCCTGACTTCGGCGCGTAAGTCCCCGAGGCGCCGGCGAAGCGTCCGCCATTCCCGAAGATAGAGGCGCGAATCGGCGATGTTCGACCGCGCCATCTCGAGATTGCCGCGTTCGAACCAGCGCCTGGCGCTCTTTCGCATCCTGACGATCTCTTGGCGAAAGAAGACGATGGAGTCCTCAACCCTGGCGATCTCGGCCATAAGGCCGGAGCCGAAGCGCAACCGGTCCAAGGCATCGGCGGGGATCGGGCCATCGTAACGGCGTTCTAGGGCGCCATAATCCGCCAAGCCGGGATCTTCGCCCTTGCCATCGTCCCCGGCGCGGGTTCCCGGTTTTCCGGTCTCATTCGCTCCTTGGTCGTATCCGGTCATCTTGCTCCCTGCCACGAAAACGCCTTCCACGGCCACCTGTGGCTACATTGGCGCCTATTGTAAGCTAAACTAGCAATATTGTAAAGTATTACTTACTATCATCGGCAAAAAAATACCGCCGGGCCTCAAGAGGTCACCCGATCTCAGGCCGATGAGGCACGGCGTCGGTAGCGCCGATGTTCGACCATGGTGCCCATGATGCGTCCCGGTTTGTCCGCCGTGATGGCCAGGGTCGGCCAATCATCATTCAGCGGCACCAGTTCGATGACCGGCGCGCCGGCGCTGTCGACGCCGCGAGGGCGGTATTTCTTGAAGGTCGCTTCATCGTCGCCATCGAGCTTGGCGATGACCAGATCGCCGGGTTGGGGAGCGACTTCCGGATCGATGACGATCTTGTCGCCGTCGTGGAATTCGGGCAGCATGCTTTCGCCCCTGATGACGAGGGCGAAGGCCCGGGGTCCGAGCGCAAGGTCCGTGCCGATAAAATCCATGCCGCCGCCGGGCTCGTAGGGATCGCCGATCTGGTCCCATTTCCCAGCATGGACGAAATCGATCACCGGCACCCGGCGCCGGTCGGGGGAGGCCGGCGAAAACGGGGGCTGGTGCGATGGCGGCGCGTCATCGCCGGAGGTCAGCCACGACAGCCACACACCGAGTGTCTCGGCCGCCTGCTGCAGGTGATCGAGGCTGGGGCGGGTGACATCGCCTTCCCACTGGGCCACCGCGGCGCGGCTGACGCCGCACTTCCCGGCGAGGGCTTCCTGTGTCAGGCCGGCGGCCTGGCGCCCCTGGCGGATCCGCTGTCCGATGGATACGGTACTAGGTTCCATGGCACCGCTATGAAAGCACAGCTTACGGCTGGCGTCATCGTAAGTTTAACTTGACAAATAAGAAAGTATCACTTACAATCTGCCCTGATGATTCGGCGCCACGGCGGCGCCTCTCGGACGATGATCGAAACATATGGAGCCTTTGGTGAGATCGGGCAACGGGACGGGCAGCGGGTGAAAGAAGGGACCAGGCGCAAGCGGACCTCGGGGCTTCCCGTCGCCAGGCCGCCGACCAGCGAGGAGGACCTCGAGCGTCTGCGCCGCGCCGCGTGGCGGCAGGAAGGTGTGCTCAACGTCCAGCAATCGGACGGCCGGCTGAGCTGGCCCGAACGGGAACTGATCCGCGCGCTCGGCGCCAGGCTCTATGGCGGGAGGGAAGATGGAGCCTAAGCTTTGGCACCGGGATGAGGTGCGCTTTCGCCTCGATGAGGCGGCGGAGACCTTGAAGACGCAACGCCTTTCGATCCGCGACATGCCGTCGAGCCGCATCACCGCCTGGCCCGACGTGGTGCACGACGCCATCGTGGCTTATGGCTACGCGCCGGTGCGGATGCGCCCGGCGGCGCCGACGCCGGCCAAGATCAGCCGCGCCGACGAGGCCGTGCAATGGCTGTTCTGGTTATCCGACCGGGAACGCAAGATCGTCTGGGCCCGGGCCTGCCGCATCCCCTGGCGCCGCCTCGCGGCCATCGACGGAAGATCGCACACCACCATGCGCAAGATCTTCGCCGGCGGCCTCGACGTGATCTTGAGAAACCTCAACGCCACGCTTTCCCATGATGACGCCGTGCGCCTCGCCTTCGGCCGGATGCCCGGGATGAAGCACGCCGAGGCGCCGGCGGGGAAGGGCCCCCGGATGCCGGATCCTGCGCCGCGCAAGGGGGCCCGGCTTCCCGGCCGGCCGGCGGCGAAGGCGCCCGAGGTAAGGGCGGATGGATAAGGGTGTTATGATCTTTTTCATAATTAAAGAAATTTTACCTTTACACACTTTACAAGATCGGCTATAATTTTGAGCAAATGTGGGGAAGTGTCCCCACCCGCCCGCGGCCTCACCGGCCGGCGGGTTTTTTCGTGCGCCCGTGGCCGGCCAAAGCGCCGGTACGGGGCCGACGAACCACCCAATCCACACCCGATCCACAATCCACAAGGAGGGCAGCGATGCCCAAAATCCCATTCGATGACGACGATGGACGCTTCGCGTTCGCCGAACCGCCGGAGCCGAGCGAGGCGGCGAGGAAGGCGATGGCGCGCCAGCAGAAGCTCGACGACGGTAACTTCAT